>DASVOW010000921.1:0-7388 GCA_036383155.1 Ktedonobacterales bacterium | reverse complement strand
CAGACTGAGCGTGCGACCACACCTTCTGAGGGCGCCAGCAGCGGCGGCGGGCTCGGTGGAGGTGGTGGCGCGCGGGGGCGCCCTGTGGCGGTGGTAGCCGTCTCGCGCGGGGAGGCACACGTAGTTCCAGTGTTGGATGCGACGAAGCTCATGCTCGCGGGCCTGACGACGGCGGGATTTGTCGCCTTCTGGCTGACGCAGGTGCTGGCGCGCTCGGGAGCGCCACGTCCGCAAGCCTTCTCGCCGACCAGATTCGCCCGCGCTATGCGGAGCGCTCGACGCTAGAGGCTGTTAGGGACTCAACATCAAGGTGAAGCGATGGAGCATGAGGCAGGTGAAGTCCAGATAGTGCAGAGCGCGCCAACGTCGGCAAGGCGTAGGGCTTCTGATTGCTAACGTCCGTGGCACAGATGGCTGCCAATTGAATAAGTGAATATTGGAGGCATTGATGAACGACCAACAGTTCCAGAAGGTTAAGTCCGGGTCCGGCTTCATCGCCGCCTTGGACCAGAGCGGGGGCAGCACTCCCAAGGCCCTCCAACAGTACGGCATTGGGGAGGACGCCTACTCGGACGACGACGAGATGTTCGCGCTGATGCATCAGTTCCGCAGCCGGATGATCACGAGTCCCAGCTTCGATGGAAACCGCGTCTTGGGCGCGATCCTGTTCGAGGACACCCTCGACCGGAAGATTGAGGGCCGCGAGTCGGCCGAGTATCTCTGGAATGTGAAAGGGGTAGTCCCGTTCCTGAAAGTGGACAAGGGTCTAGCCGCTGAGGCGAATGGCGCCCAGACCATGAAGCCAATCCCCGACCTCGATGAGCTGCTGGCAAAGGCGAGGGAGAGGGGGGTCTTTGGCACCAAGATGCGCTCGTTCATCAAGCGCGCCAACACCGCAGGCATCAAGGCGGTGGTCGACCAGCAGTTCGAGCTGGCTCGCCAGATCCTCGCTGCCGGGCTGGTACCGATCATCGAGCCCGAGATCGACATTCACAGCCCGGAGAAGGCCGAAGCGGAGGCGATGCTCAAGGCGGCCATCCTCGAGGGGCTGGCTTCGCTGGGTGCCGACCAATACGTCATGCTGAAGCTGACGATCCCTGACGTTGACGACTTCTACGCGGACCTCGTGCGCCATCCGCGCGTGCTCCGTGTCGTCGCGCTCTCGGGCGGCTACAGCCTTGAAGAGGCCAATGCCCGCCTGGCTCGCAACCATGGAGTCATCGCCAGCTTCTCGCGAGCGCTCGCCGAGGGACTTTCGGTTGACCAAACCGACGAGGCGTTCGACGCCACTCTCGACAAAACGATCGCCAGTATCTTCGAGGCGTCCAAGCCGTAGCTGGTAGTTCGACTCTTGTGGATGAATGACTGGTATGGCCCAGGCGGAGCACAGGGAGCGTCAGCCCGGAAGGGAGAGGGTAGCGGCGCCCACGAGTGCTGCGAGCGCCGGCCACATCGACGCCATGCACCAGATGAATCATACGGAAACCGGCTGGAGCGTTGTAGGATGGGGGGCATGCCAAAACGTGTCACCCTTCTCCCGCATCATTCGACTAGCGAGCTAGAGCGGCGCTATCGCCGCGCCCATGAGCCGCACCAGCGCAGTTGGTGGCAGATTCTGTGACGCGGATAGGGCTTTAGCCCGCCGCAAGCCACGGGGCTTCAGCCCCAGTGGTAAGGCGTGTGGCGGCTTCAGCCAGAGGTTTCTGTCCCTTGCTTTATGGTCTTATTTCGTGTAGAAAAAGACCATGGAACAGCCACATGAGTACCGGCGCGACGAGCATCGCGTCCATCTCATCATCTATCACCTCATCTGGTGCCCACGCCGTCGTAAGCCGGTGCTGGTGGGGCCGGTGGCGGCACGGTGCCGGGAGTTGATCGAGGGCAAGTGCGCCGAGCGCGGGTGGGAGGTGCTGGCGCTAGCGATCCAGCCCGATCACATCCATCTCTTTGTGCGCGTGTGGCCGAGCGAGAGCGCCGCCGACGTGGTGAAGGAGTGCAAGGGCATCACCTCCTTCCACCTGCGCAAAGAGTTCCCGCACCTGCTTAAGCTGCCGTCCACCTGGACGCGGAGCTACTTCGCCAGCACGGCGGGCACTGTCAGCCAACAGACCATTCGGCGCTACATCGATGCGCAGACAGGGCGATAGCAGTGGAGACGATGCGCAAGACCTACAAGGAGAAGCTCAAGCCGACGCTCCAACAGGAGCGCCAGCTTGAGGCGGTCCTGTGGCGCTGTCGCACGCTCTACAACGCGGCGCTGGAGCAGCGCATCTTCCTGTGGAAACAGCGCGGCGTATCGATCAGTCGCTACGAGCAGGAAGCCGAACTGAAAGCCTTGCGGGCAGACCTGCCGGAGTACGCCGCCATCCATAGCCATGTGCTCCAAGATGTGCTGGCCCGGCTGGACAAGACCTATCAAGCCTTCTTCCGCCGGCTGGCGAATGGTGAAAAGCCGGGCTTTCCGCGCTTCCACGGCAGGGACCGCTACCACTCCTTCACCTACAAGGAGTACGGCAACGGTGCCCGGCTGGATAACGGGTACCTCGTCCTGTCCAAGATCGGGCGCGTCGCGCTGCGCTGGTCCCGCCCGATTGAAGGGACCAGCAAGACCGTCACCATCAGCCGCGAGGCGGACGGCTGGTACGTGTCCTTCTCCTGTGCGGACGTGCCGGTGCAACCGCTCCCTGAGACGGGCCGGGAAACGGGCATAGACGTGGGACTGAAGGCGTTCCTGGTGACGGCGAATGGGGAGATGGTGGAGAATCCCCGCCATTATCGCAAAGCCGAGAAGCAGCTCAAGAAGGCGCAGAAGCGGGTAGCTCGCCGGAAGAAGGGCAGCCACCGCCGCAAGAAGGCGGTGCATCAGTGCGCCAAGAAGCATCAGCACGTGCGACGCCAGCGCATGGACTTTCACCACAAGACGGCGCTGGCGCTGGTACGCCAGTACGATGTCATCTATCACGAAGCCATCCAGCCCGCGAACCTGAGTCGCCGTCCCACGCCTATCCCGGATGGCAACGGCGGCTATGAGCACAACGGAGCCAAAGCCAAAGCGGGCTTGAACAAAAGCATCCACGACGCCGGATGGGGCCAATTCCTCTCTATCCTCGCGTACAAGGCAGCATGCGCCGGTAAGCGAGTGGAAGCGGTCAACCCGGCGTATACGTCCCAGGACTGTTCAGGCTGTGGCGAACGCATCCAGAAGTCGTTAAGCGTTCGCACGCATGTCTGCACGCACTGCGGACTCATCCTGGACCGCGACGAGAACGCGGCCAGGAACATCCAATGGCGCGGACAGCGCCTTCGGGGACTCGCGGGGGTACCTGCGGGGACGAACCGAGAACCCATGGGGCTTTAGCCCCCGTGGAGTGTCAGTACTCTCACGCGAACAATCATCCGCACGGGGCGTCCTGCACGCGAGTCCCACCACCTGCCTGGAACGCGCGACGCGCGACCGCACGGCACGGGCTCCCGCCTAACGTGTTGCGCATGAGCGGCGCTCATGCGCGATGGGACGAGTCTAGCTCACGGCGTCCGCTCGATGCGCTTGTTAGGCAGTACTGGCGCCCCGACGCGCTCTCAGCAGTCGAACACCGACCAGCAGATGTCGTTCCGCAACCGCTGGTCGTCGAGTACGAGCTCGCGAATCGCCTCCGGGAGCTGGTCGCGCTGCCACCGGCACTCGAGTCGCCCTGCGCTCTCGCCCGCTCCTTCCGGCGCGGCAGCACGTGCGGCCTTGATCGCATAGGCGGCCGCACCGAGCTCGTGCGCGGCGACGTGTGCGACGCACGCGGCCTGGCCAGCAGCGTACGCGGCATGCCGTGCTGCCCCACGCAGGTCTCTGGCCGCGCCCATTGCATGGCCGCCCGCCGCGCGAGCCTGGGTCATCGTGACCTCGCCACGCACCCAGGCGCGGGCCTGCTCGATCGCCTGACGCGGTCGCGGGTCCTCAGGCTGAGCCGACTCGAAGAGGTCAAGGACGTGCTCCGCGCACGATGCCGCCCACAGGGCGAGGAGCTGGTGATCCGAATCGGTGAGGGTCCCACCGCGGCGGATCGTCACGAAACGAGGGTCGCGGTCTTTCGGTAGGATCACACCCAGCACCCCTTCTGCTCGCATCTGCCCAACGGCCAGCGCTCAGCGGCCGGCGGCAGGCTGAAAAATACGTTACAGACCGTCACGGCTGGCCGCACGTGGCATCCGCACGGCGTGCGGCTGCTTTACCCATATCAACCATGCTCCTCTTCTTCGTCCAACTCTAGATCTTGCCCTCATGCAGCGTACTCACCGCCTTGGCGATGCGCCGTTGCCGCGTCTCGGGCGTCTTGGCTTCCTCGATCGAGAGCACAAACCGCCGCTTGTTGCTATACGACAGCCCCTCGAAGAACTGCTTCGCCTCAGCATCGCCGTCGAGCGCCTCCGCCAAGTCCGGCGGCACGCTCACCTCACGCGGCGCCACATCGAGCTCGACGTCCACATCCACCTCATCACCCGCGGCGACACCCGCGCTCTCACGCACCTCCGCACTCACCGGCAGCATATATTCCCCGCCCATCGGCGCGACAGTGCTGCGATACGTATACCCATTGATCGTGACGCGAACCGATGGCCGCTTACCCGACCCGAGGCCCGCCACGACCTCCTCCGGCACGCGGATGCCCGTAGCAGTCTTGCCGCTCAGCTGGATGGCAGCTCGAAATCGCATATCTACTCCTTCATCAGGCCGGTTGTTTCTGTCGCCGGTGGCATACGATGCTCAGCCACATAGTAGATCACCCCACGAAAAACGCTACCAGCACGGGAACGAGCACCTCGTCGGCTGGGCCGTGATCCTGGCCTATAAGGCGCCGGTGCTGCCCATTGGGGAGAACGCTCACAAGCTCCTCCGCCCCGTGGTGCATAAACGCGGGGCTCATTCCACCGTCCATCACCAGCGTCGGCACCGCGACAGAGGCCCACTGCCTGAGCGGTCGCGGATCGCCATCCATCGTATCGCCCATGATGGTGCCGTCGTATGGCAGCGTGTGCGCCACCGCCTCAAGCGTCGCCCAGAATGGCGTGCTCCGCATGTCCGTAACCACTTCGGCGGGCACGCCCACCGCGCTGGTCATGAAGTATTCGACCGCCTCACCCCGGCGACCCGCCGCTATCAACTCATTGAGCCGGGCCACATAGTCGCGCGGAAGCGGCGGACGGCTGTCGTCGATGATGAATGGCGGCTCATACATCGCCAGCTTTGTAATCCTGCTAGGCAGCAGGCGCGCCGCCTCCAGAGCCAGCACCGCCCCCGAGGAATGGCCGAACACGAACGCCGATCCACCGGCTTCAGTAATGAGGGCGTTGATATCCTCGACCTCACGCTCCACCGCGTACGGCGGCGTATCGCCACTGTCATCCCGCCCACGCCGGTCATACGCGAACACGGTGAAGTGCGGCGCAAGGCTCGCTACCAGTGATGCCGCGACCGCTCGCGTGCCAAGTGCGCCGCTCACCAGGATCAGCGCCGGCCCCTGACCCGACCGATCAAACGCAATGGTAGTGCCGTCTTTCGACTGTACCGTGTCCACACTGTGCTCCTTTTACGCATCCAACATCCTACGGCCATTCCCAGCCGCACCCCACATCCGCACTGCCATTGCCGAGATCCACGCCCACGCCAGGACCACCGCGACAGAGAAAGCCAGAATGACGGCGGTCAATGCGGCCCCCGAGCCATTGGACCCTACCGCGATTCCAACGAACGCCGCGAAGAAGATCACACCGGTTGCTAGAGAGTACACCGACCAACTACGTTGCCCGAGCGAAGCAAACCGGCGAGCAAACACGAAACACGCCGCGATCAGCGCAAGGAACCCAACACCACCGCTGACGAAGTGCATAAGGCCGTGCCCGCTTATCGCGTGGGCGTCCGCTGGCGTCCCGGGAGGGAAGCCGAGCGCGGGGTCAGCCGTGAAGAGTCCGGCGCCAATCAGCCCCAGCCCGTACACGCCGACCAGCAGCGGTCCCCAGGTCCCACCCCGGCTGCCCTGCAGAATCCGCCGCATCCCAACTGCGCCCGCGATGGTGAGCAGTCCGGTCAGCACAAAGTTGGTGATCTGAATCCACCCCAGATTCCCATTGCTCAGCAGACTGATATCATGGCGTCTGATGTCGAATCCGGCGCGAGTAGCCGCCTGGATCGCCCCCGCGACGATATAGATGGGACCGGCGACCACCCCACAGGTCAACAGCGCCCGTGTCACCTTTTTGGTTGTCTTTGTGGTTGTCTCGGAGGGTGTGCCGGACGCCCGAACGTCTGATGCCGTGATCTGTTGCGCCACAGTCTCGTCCCTTCACTCCTGATGGATGGTGCGTCGCGAATGGTGAGCCAGAGAGCACCCACTCTGCGGTCCGCAGAGAATTGCGGGGACGGCAGGCCACCTCGGCGAGCCACCGTCCCCGCATGCGTGCTCGCATCAGGCGGCGAAGAACTCCCCCACCGCTGCCGCCAGCACCGCTGCGTCCGCGTCGTGCCGCTGTCCCTCCAGCGTGCGTTGCTGTCCATTGGGGAGCACGCCCACAAGCGCGACCGCCGTGGGATGCATGAAGGGCATGCTTGCCCCACCGTCGAGCACGATCGTCGGAATCTTCACCTCAGCCGCCCGCTCAGCCGGCAGTGTATAGTCACCCATGACGGTGGCGTCGTAGGCCAGCGTATGCGCCAGCGCCTCCTGGGCCGGCCACCACGGCGCATTCCGCGCCTGAGCCACAAACTCCGGCGGCATGCCAACCACCTTCGCCATAAAGAACTCAGCCGCCTCGCCACGCTTCCCCTGCGCGACCAGATCAGTATAGATCTGCGCCGTATTCGCCGGGGGCTTGGGGAAACCATCGGGGATGTACGGCGGCTCCCACATCGCCAGCTTCGTGATCTTGCCCGGAAGCTGACGCGCGGCCTCCATGGCCAGCGCCGCGCCGGACGACGAGCCATACAGGTACGCCGATCCGCCAGCCGCATCGGCCACCGCCTCGATGTCTTCGATCTCGCGCTCCACCGCATAGGGCGGCGTGTCGCCACTATCGCCGCGCCCGCGCCGGTCGTAGTTGTACACCGTGAAGCGATCGGACAGCAGTGCCGCCAGCCCTGCATTCGACGACCGGTCAACCGACCCGCCGCACACCAGAATCACCGCCGGACCCGTTCCCGACTGCTCGTACGCGATGGTCGTGCCGTCCTTCGAAGTCACTGTCTTGATAGCCATGACGATCTCCGTTCTGTTCTACGTGATTCGACACTTCAGCTTGAAGTGAGTCTTGTTCGCTCCTGCGCACATCCCTCTCCCGGCCACCGCCTGCAGCCGGGACCGGCGTCGCCACCGGCGCTACCTACACATTCCCGATCAGGCTCC
>DASVOW010000920.1:0-5153 GCA_036383155.1 Ktedonobacterales bacterium | reverse complement strand
TATCGGATTCCTCAATGGAGCGGCGAGAGGGCACCTCCATGTGTTGCCGGAATCGTTGCCGGAATCGTTGCCGGGGCACGGCGGGCGGTTAAAACCACGCCTGAAGGCACTTCATGCCGCAAAGTCGGCCTGCGCGGACTTGAGTCAGGCGAAGCGGCATGCCTGTTGGTGGCAAACAGGCTGCTGTCCATGGCACGTATTGCATGTGAGCGATCTTGCCGTTTTTGCCGGTGATATTGCCGGAATTGTTGCCGATCTTGCCGCAAAAAGGTTGCCATTGCAGCAAGTGAAGCATGTTGCCGTTTTTGCCGCATGGAAGCGCTGTGTAATAGGCAAGGGCAGGGAATGAGCGACCCTGCCGCCCATTCCCTGCCGCCCACCGGATCGCGCCACCCGTGCCTGAGAGCGTAGGCACTTAGGAGATTTGATCCATCCACGCTAGCCCAGCACAAACTGCCCTGGGAATTGCGAGGGTGACGCGAATGTCCACAACGTCGAGCCGTCGGTCGTCGAAAGCGCTATTAGATGCGATGCCATGCTCTGCGCTGTGTCCTGCGAGAGGACATAGATGGCGTCCGCTGTTGGTCGAGGGACGTTGTAAAGGTACGTGATGTCATGGCTCCAACGGAGCTTGCCACTTGTAGCATCTATGGCATAGAGCGAAGCATGATCCTTGCTGAGGGCGTCGGCATAACATGTCCCGCTGTAGGTGAAAGAACTATACCCATTAGGCGCTTGCATAGACCACGTCTGTGCGCCGGTAGTAAGATTCAGGCCGTAAAGGTTCCCGTGGTTTGCCACGCAAGCCATAGTATCCCCGATAGCCAAGGTTCCATATGAGACAGCGAACTGCCACACTACCTTCTGGGTGGTCACGTCGAAGGCAAACACCTTTGTACGGTCGCCGAGGTAGAGAGTAGTCCCTACGAGCTGGCTCTGGATGATGGTGCTATCGAAGGCGTTGGTCCAAAGCGCGGCTCCGGTGTGAGCATCGTAGGCATAGAGGGTGTTATCCGCTGCCGTGTAGAGAGCGCCACCAGCATACTGCAACCCGGAGAACGGATGGCCTTCGACCTGCCATAGCAGCACGCCGGTGAGGCGGTTGTAGGCGCGAACGAAGCCATTCGTGACGGGCTCGACATCAGAGCCGGGCAGTGCATTTACCAGATACACGGCGTCTGCAGTGACGGCCATCGCCCCACCGGTCGATTTTTGCCAGAGCAACGTGCCGGAGCGCAGATCGATGGCATATGTCGAAGGGAAATCCTGCACAGCATTGTTTGTAACGTACACGACGCCTGAGACAACGGCCAGGCCGCTTGGAACCCCATGGACATTGAGCTTCCAGCGGAAGGCGCCGGTAGCAGCATCGAGCGCAAACAACAAACCGAGGGAATCTTTGAAGAACACGGTGCCGGCGTCTACAAAGGTGAATGTGATGCCGCCGCTCGTGGTGGGCTGGCCGGTATCATACTTCCATCGCTGCGAGCCGGAGTGTGCGTCGAGCGCGTAGATGGCACTACCCACGCCGAGATACGCCGTGGTGGGAGCGGGCCGTGGTGTTGGGGTGGCGGTGGCAGCCCGAGTACTCGTCGGTGATGGGGTAGATGTCCCACCTGTGCCGCTGCACGCCGCCAGCACAAACACAAAGACGGTCAAAACGGCCCAGCACATCCTTCTGATACGCAGCATCGTACTTCTCCATCATGTCCGAAATATAGTACCTATGCTGTAGTATGACGTGCGAGGACGCGCTTGGTGTTGTGATCTCCTTCACATTTGATCGGGCAGGGCCGATCAGGGTGTCAAAGTTGCCCGAAGTAATTATAGAACATATTTTCGACTTTGTCAAGAGAATGATGGGCGGATGAGGTGAGCCAAGAGAGAGGTACGGCATGCTACTGTGCCGCACCTCTTGCTTCTGGTAAACGCACTGCTGATTAGGGCATGGTGGGAGAGTCGGGCGAGGACCAGGGGTTGGGAGCGCCGCCCCTATTGGAGGGACGCGGGGGCTGCTGAGGATACTCCGGCTCTTGAGTGAAGGGGTAGCGCTGCTGTGGATACGGGTAGTCTTGCTGGTAGCCCTGTTGCTGCGGGTTGGGGGGGTAGGCGTTTGTGCGCGGGTAGCTCTCACCCGATGGTGAGTATGGCGATTGCGGGTAGGCGTCGGGCTGCTGATAGGATGGCTGATAGCGTGGCTGTGGGGCAGCGGCAACGGGTGCGGGCTCGCGGAAGGCGGGCGCAGGGGCAGGCGCGGCGCTGTGGCCCAGGAACATGGGCAGCACTTTGAACAGGACTAGGGCAATGCCGCTGACGGCGAAGGCGCCGCCGTAGACGGGGAGGAACGAGGACGTGACGAGACGCAGCATGCCCATGTAGGGAGCGGCGGTCTGCGGTTTGAAGGTGGCGAGTGCCCAGACGCCGGCGATGAGCAGGACGGCGGGAAGGGTGCCGAGGAAGGAACCGAGGAAAAGCTTGGAGAAGCGTCGAGACATGCTGCGTGTATCGAGCAGAACGGAGAGCGCGGCCAGGACGAGGGTCGCAACCCAGAACCAGAGCAGGAACGACATGATACGGTCGTGGCCCTGGGCCGTCAGGGTGTAGGGCGAGAGGCCGGTGGCGAGGAAGAGAGGTTGGAGGAAACTGGGTAGGTGGGGCAGGTTGACGCCTGCCGGGAGATTTTGTGGGGTCGAGCCAGTGGCCAGAAAGAGGCCGTAGGTGTCGATCGCCTGCGAAAGCTGGGACGGCAAGTTGAAGACGGTGGTGGGGCCGTTATCGTAGTAGCCCTCGGCGACTTTGCTATAGATGACGCGGGTGCCGTCGGCGAAGTTGCGCCCGGCGATGTCGCGCCACTTGATCCGTACTTGCAGGAAGGGGAGGGACAGGGCATCGTTGGGGTGGGCGGTGGCGGCGGACTGCAGGCCGCCGTATGCCTTCTGGGCGAGGCCGAAGCTGTTGGCGGCGAGGTAGGGGTTGAGCACATTGGCGCCGACCTCGGTGAGCACGCCGGTGGCGGTGGCGCGGGTGGAGAGGTTTGCCAGGGATGTGACCCAGAGGGTGGCTAGAAGCACTACGCCCAAGAGGTGGTGAATGCGCCCGCGAATGATCATCTTCGTTATCCTCGTTCACTTTCTCCGCAGCTTGTGCCGCCAGCGCCCATCGCCGCGTTGCGATTATGTTGGCTCAAGTGTAGAAGATGAGCAAATGCCCGTCAATGTAATAGCTCACAGTCCTATAGAGATGCGGGCGGAGTTATGCGCGCGGGTCTGTCAGGTGAGGGCGGCGAGCTTGTCGGCGAGGCGGGTCGGCTCGGGGAGGCGGTAGCCGCGCAGAGATTGCAGGACGACTTCGAGCGAGTTTTCGAGGGTCATCTTGTAGCCGGGGGAGATGAAGAGCGGGTTGGTGCGCGGCTTGGAGCGCAGGACGACGCCGATGGTCTCGCCGTGGTCGACGAGCGGGGAGCGGTCGCCAGCATTAGGGCCGGGGTCGGTGTAGCGTCCGACGAGGCGCGACTTGGCGCAGCCGATGCTGGGGCGGTCGAGGTAGAGGCCCATGTGGCTGGCGAGGCCCATGCGGCGCGGGTGGGCGTAGCTCTGCCCGTCGAACATGAGCAGGTCGGGCTGGGTGGTGAGCTTGCGCATGGCGTCTTCGACGACAGGCCCCTCGCGGAAGGAGAGGAGGCCGGGGACGTAGGGGAAGACGCTCTCGCGGACGGCGGTGACCTGCTCGACGAACTGAAGGTCGGGGTAGGTGAGTACGACGACGGCGGCGCGCCCAACATTGGTGTAGGAGGCGTCGATGCCGGCGATGGTGTGGACGCTGTCGAGTGCGATAGGCGGCGCGTCGTGGAGCATGGCACGCAGACGCTGCTGTATGGCTATGGCTTCTTCGGGGGTGACGTGCCAGTTATGCAGTGCCATTGCTACGCTCCAATGTGACGATTTCGCCGCGCTCCAGGGAGTCAACCGCCTGCTTCGCCTCTGTCAAGCCGACACCGTGCCTCTCCTTATAGGCTTTAATGGCGTTGATCTTGTTGCCATTCCATAGATGACGCAGCACCTCATCGGTGTTGCTGGAATCTTCTATGCCCAAATGCTTGGCGATCAGGTTGAGTTTATACTCAATGCGTGCGATGCGCCGGAGCGGTTTCAGATCGAGCCACAAGCTGAGTAGGGACACCATGATGAAAGGGCCGAGACAAAAGGTTCCGAAAAGGAGGGGAACGAGAATCCCCGTCAGAACGGTATCGCTCGAATTACTCATTGCATAGTCTCCATGCCGATCTCCTTATATGCACGTAGGGCTGAATTATGCGCGGCGGCGGGTCTTGCTGAGGGCTTTGCGGGAGAAGGAGAAGGAGAGTCCTTCGCGCTCGGCGAACTGCTGGAAGAGGGCGTAGAATTGGGCGCGGTCGATGGCGGAGATGACAGCGACGGCGTCGGCGGCCTCGATGGGGTAGGGGTAGCCGTTGCCGGCGGTGACTTCGGCGCGGACGATGTCGAGCACGGCGTCGAGCTGGCCGGAGTCGAGCAGCCAGCGGGGGAATTCCAGGCGGGCAGGGGGACGGTCTGAGGCGGCCTGGAAATAGACGAAGGCGACGCTCTGGCCGTCGTAGCCCATGCGGGCGAGGTCGTCGCGGGCGGAGATGAAGGCGGGGGTGCGGTCGCCCCAACCAAGATTGCCCTGCCAGAGGAGGGCGTCGTGCAGGCCGCGCGTCTCGGGGAGGACGCCGGGGTTCTCCAGGGCGCTGAGCATGGTGAGGATGTCGCGGGCGTAGCTGGTGTCGATGTAGCCGATGAGTGGGATGCGGTAGGTTTCGGAGGCGACGAGGAGGTCGCGGGCGGCGGCAACGTAGCGATCGCGATAGGGCGGGGGCATCTTGAGCGCGAAGGAGACGATGAGGCTGCCATCGTAGAAGGCGACGACGCGGGGGGCGTGGCTCCCATTCGTCGGAGCGGGCCGCTCGGCGTGGTGCTGCATGCGGGCGATGAGGGTGCGGACCTCTAGCTCGAAGCGGCGGAGGTTGACGATCTGGGTGGAGTAGCTGAGGGCTTCGCCGCTGCGCGCGTCGGCTACCTCGGCATCAGCGATGAGGAGCTCGTCGGGCGGGAGGAGCTCGATGGTGACGTCTTTGACGTAGGGCACCGGTGGGT
>DASVOW010000919.1:0-3606 GCA_036383155.1 Ktedonobacterales bacterium | reverse complement strand
GCATGCTCAACGTTCCATAACACTATTCCGTGTGCCAGGGGAAAAGCGGAAAATCCTTCAGCCTTGCAAGAAGTTCTTGCAAGGCGCCTCGAGGAGCCGCTTGAGATTGGTGAGGTTCTGCTTGGCTCCGGCTCGTCCTATTGCAGGCATGAGGGGGTGAGGAATTTCAGCGCCGCTTGCAGTTCCCCCTCCGCCGTGTAGGTCACTATCGTCTGCGCCTGCTCGCTGAAAGCGGGCTCGACGGCGTACCGGACGAAAGCGTGGCGCAACGGGCTGCCGTGGAGTGACATGGCCGCACCCCGCAATTCCTCCCAGTCGGTGATACGGCACTCGATCAGCGTCTCGCATCCGACATAGACACGCCGTGTGACCAATGTAGTCCCCACGCCGGGTGCTCCTGGGGAGACCTGCCGCACTTCAATGACTCCCTGCTCCCACGCGGGTATATGCGGGAAGTCGATCAGGACACGCCACACGTCTGCGGGTGCCCGGCTAATCAGAATATTGCTGCTGAAGCGGAACATTGGCGCCTTTCGTTCGAGCCGCCAACTGGGCTAGGGAGCTGCTCCGACCGCAGTCAACCCAATTGCAGGCTGACGCCATCGTGACCAAGTGGTCCTGGGCGTCTACTCATGCTACATCTATCACACGCAGTCAGCCGTTGGGGTATTCGGTGACAGATTTGATATCAGGTCGACATCGTCTATTCAAGAGGAAAGAGGCGGTTGGGATACGCTTTGACCACTCTAAAGCCGGCAGCAGGTAGTCTCTGTGCTCTTCCTAACCTGGCGATATCCTCGTCGCGCATCGCTGTTTTCCGTGATGGGCTGGTGATGGCTACCTCGAACTCTGTGTGCTGCTTGTGAGCACTACAGTTGATCCCGTGATGTCCGCGTGACGTGCGTCCGGTATTCTCATGTATGTGAACTACACACAAATGCGTAGTCATACGTACTTAACGGTCGCAACACGTCGCTATTCGAACACAGACCGAGTTCATCGTTACGGATCGCACGGCCCACAAGCAGGCCACAGGAGAAGCACCATGGACATCCAATCCAGTATCCCACCCCTGCGCGCGAAGTCCAGCCCAGCCGTCATAATTGCCCGATTTGCTCTGCTCGCCATTCTCGTCGCAGGCGCGCTGGGGGTGCTGGCGGCGTGCAGTACGGCCAGCGCAACACCCACCGTCGCTACCACCACACATCTGACCTTCGACATCCTCCCGGTCAAACCTGGTGGCCCGGCGAACGACTGGCCCGCCTATGTCGCGACGAGCCCGACCGCCCTGCCGGCGAACAGTGTCGTCACTGTGACGATCCGTAACTTCGATGTTGGCGACGACGCCGTATCCCCTGGCTCGCCGCTCCTGAGCATACAGGGGACAACGAATACGGCCGCCGTCGCCGATGGCAAGTCCTACACGTCGCTGGACGCGAACCACATCTCGCACACCTTCACCATCCCGCAGCTCCACCTCAACGTCCCCATTCCAGGCGATCCTGTAGGTGACGCCAACAATGTGACGGTGACGTTCAGCTTCCGCACGCCCGAGAAGGCGGGCACCTACACATTCCAGTGCTTCGTTCCCTGCGGCACCGGTTCGAATGGTTTCGACGGTCCCATGGCGACCCTTGGCTACATGCGTGGCACGATCACTGTCGTCGCGTAGCGCGATAGCAGCAAGACAAAACGCCACGATGGGCAGCGTACCCATCGTGGCGTTTTGCTATATGCTCGCCCTGGCTGGCTAGATCTCGTCTGCAGTGGCATCCCCCTCAGTTTGGGCACGGTACCACTCTCCCCAAGCCGCCAACTGGAGGACCACCTGCTCCAGGCTCCGTCCCAGTTCTGTGATTGAATACTCCACCTTCGGGGGTACCTGCGCGTAGACTTCCCGATGTATCAACCCCGCCTGTTCCATTTCACGCAACTGCATGGTCAGCATCTGCTGGGTGGCCCCAGGGATCAACCGGCGCAATTGCCCGAAGCGTTTGGTGCCACTGAGCAAGTACCAGAGAATCATGGGCTTCCATTTCCCGCCGATAATCGCAAGGGTTACCTCAACCGGGCATACGATTGCCTCTACTTGCTTCATGACACGTCCCTCCTCTTTAGTATGATTTTCCATACTACGTCAGATAAAAATGCGTTCTTGTTGTCCGCATATCTACCATGTATGTTCATTGTAGCCACTGATGCGAGCCACTACAAGAGGCAATCACCTCACGGTCGTGGAGTCTCGTCACCATCTGGCCGTGGTCTCGGCAAGGAAGAACAAGGACAGGTATGAGTCAGATTGTTGCCAAAGCCGAGAGCTTCCTAAGTTCCATTGTGAGAGGTTGTCAGGATGAAGAGACGGATTGCGACGCTGTTTCTGATTGTGTTTGTCGACATGTTAGGGGGATCGGCGATTATCCCAATTCTCCCCGTGTTTGTCGTGGGCCAGTTTCACGCGACCCCGTTTCAGGCGGCGCTGGTCATCACCATGTTCTATGTCGCCCAAGTGCTTGCCGCGCCGGTGCTGGGCAACCTGTCCGACCGCGTGGGGCGACGACCAGTGCTGCTGATCAGTCAGGCCGGCACCATCTTGTCGTACCTCCTGATAGTCCTGGCTGGGCCATTGGGGGCGATGCTCGATCATACTGGTCTCCATATCGGCATTGCTGGAGGACTCATCATCATTTATGTGGCGCGCCTTCTGGATGGCGCGACCGGCGGCAATATCACCGTAGCTCTTGCCTATGCCAGCGACATCAGCTCGCCGGAGGAACGCACACGAGTGCTCGGGCTGGTCGGAGGCGCCAGTGGCGTTGGCCACATTATGGGCCCTGCGGTCGCCGGACTGCTCGCGTCGTTCGGACTGCTCACCCCGTTTCTTGGCGCCGTCGTCATTAGCGCAGTCACCTGGTTGCTGACTCTGCTCTGGCTCCAGGAAGTGCCTAAGGCCGTCTCCGGCGCGAGCGCCGATGCCGCGAAACAGGAGAAGGTGCCCCTGCTAACCGTCTTGGGGAACCGCCCAGTGGTGCACATCCTGGCGATGGTGCTGGGGATGGGCTTGTTTATGGCGGCGCTGTTTGGGACGCTGGCGCTCTACACCGATCGCGTGCTCCTGCCCAATCAGCCTGAAAAGATTGTGGTTGGTGCTGTTGGAGCGATCATTACAGTGATTGGCCTGGTGACGGCAGTCGTGCAGCTGGTCTTGCTCAAACCGGTGGTAAGCTTCCTGGGCGAGCGCAAGGCAGTGCTGCTGGGCTGCATCTTGCTGCTGGCGAGTGCTGTGGGCTTCTTCGCCTTCCCCAACCTGTGGGCGTTCATCGGGTTCATGGTGATCTTCGCCTTTGGGACTGGCGTCATTTCGCCCACCCTGCAGTCGTTTTTGACACGCGTGGGTTCCGAACAAATGGCTGGCCAATTGCTCGGCCTCTATCAGTCGATGTTCAGCCTAGCGTTGATTTTCGGGCCGGTGATAGGTGGACTGCTGTTTGACGCAGTGTCCCCGCAGGCGGTCTTCGCAGCGAGCGCAGGCCTGATGGTGCTGACGCTCGTCCTGAGCATCGGCGTGCAGCGTCTCCCGCTCGCCTCGGTTGACCAGAAGCAAGAAGC
>DASVOW010000918.1:0-1792 GCA_036383155.1 Ktedonobacterales bacterium | reverse complement strand
GGCAGTGTCACCTACGGCCCCAACCGCGCGCTCGTCGACCGTGCTGCCGCCGAGCGGGCCGTGGCATGCTTCGCCGCGGCGCATGCTCGCTGTGCGCCTGCAGTCCTGACACGGAACGTGGGCGGCACGGATACCGGCGAGACCGACACGTTCGTCGTCGAGCCAAGAGACACCGGCGGGGGCTGCGACGTCGGGCTGCACTACTCATTCGGCATCGTAGGCAGCCCGAGGACGACGACGCGCGAGGTACAGTGCGCCCGCGTGACCGCCGCCGATGGCGCCCTCACGATCTCCGGCTGCCAGGACTTCCGCGACATCACGATGCCGTAAGCGCAGCCGGTGGAGCTGTTTGTGCGGCTGCCCATCCTACACCGCACCAGCCGTACTGTCCTCGTCACCCAACTGCTTCGCCGCCCGTACCACCATGCCCAACAAAGAATCAATATCGAAGGGCTTGCCGATCATCGGCACGTCCATCTGCTTCATCATCTGCACCATTGCCAGCGGCAGCGTCTTATCAGCAGCTGTCATCACGACGACGGCGTGCCGCCCCGCCAGCGATGGGTCCGCTGCTATCGTGTTTAGCACTTCCTTGCCGCTCATGCGCGGCATCATCAGGTCCAGCAGCATGACCACGCGATCTTCGCTGGCGCGCAGTACCTGCAGTGCCTGTGCCCCATCCCCCGCCTGCAGGCAGACGAAGCCCTCGTCTTCTAGCAGCAGACAGATAGCATCGCGGATTGGCTCTTCGTCGTCCACGATCAGCACGGATGGCATCGATACCCCCAATAGGATCACCTGCCCGGTTACCCCAGATGTGCGTCACAGCGCGATATATATTGGTGGAGTATAGAGGCTGCATCACACGCAGGTCAAGAGTCCACATGGTCTAGCGCTCAGGCCGCTCCCAAGATGAGAGCTGGCATCGGCCACTCGCGCCAATAGATGGCCCAAGTCGAAGCGCGTGCGCCAGACGGAGGCCATCGCCTCCTTTCAATGTCAAGCGGCTTCGTGACCTCTTCTAGACTCTTCAATAGAACGAGCCTTCAGGCAAATACGGCGCTGGCATATAGCTTGCGCAAAAGGATCAGGGACAGAACGCAAGATCTTGGCGAGAAGGAAACAAGTACGGTGGGCGCAGTTTACTATCTTAGGAGCCTGCGCATGAGCCTGCGCAAGCGCGGTATGCAAGCACTCCTCACTGCTACATGCCTGCTCGGTTTCGGACTCGGTCAATCCCTCGGCGCCTATCGAATCCCACTAGGCATCCTCGCGCCCTCTCGTCCTGCCGCAGTAAGCCAGACAAGCGGTAATCTTGGCAACAGTACAGCACCACAGAGCTCGACCAACGGGAGAACGCATACAGGCTCTCATGGGACATCGCGTCCGAGGACGGCGACGCCGCCTGCCAGTCATTTACAAGGACAACAGGCGCCGCATGCCACACCTACTCCAACCCCTGCTCCAACCTCAACCCCTGCCCCAACTCCAACCTCTACCCCCACACCGGCTCCAGTGGTGACTCCAACACCAACGCCACCACCCACCCCCGTGCCGACTCCTCCACCGACAGTGACTCCGACGCCCACCCCCATGCCGGCTCCAGTGGTGACACCCACGCCGGCACCGGCACCGGCACAAAGCGCCAACAGGTAGAGAGCCACCTGGATAGGATGACAACGGATATCAGGCAGGCATAGGCTCCAACGGTGGCGAGTTGCCTCCTCTCCAGGTTAGTTGCCTCGCCGCCTCCTCGGGTGTCTGGCATCGATCTGTGTCCTCTGCACCAGTG
>DASVOW010000917.1:0-5492 GCA_036383155.1 Ktedonobacterales bacterium | reverse complement strand
ATTGCTTCGAGCGGCGAGAGCTCGGTTTTCCGGGTTGCGACAGCCATGTGATTCCTCTCTGAGGTGGTGTGGTATGTCCCGGCGAACACGACTTCTAGGGCGCCGCCCTGGTACGCATATTCAGACGTATCATCGTTCGTTGCGCTACACACGGCGCTGCTGGCTACCTAGAGGTACTGGCGGATGCTGGCACGTGGCGCAGAGGAGCAGCGGCGGAGCAGCGACAGGGCGTTTGGCGATGGCAAGGTGCTGCCATCGCGTCGGCGGATGATATTAACAAAATTAAGATCATGCTTAATTTTGTTAATTTGACCATTGACTTTACCAAGACGCCATGGTATATCTGTTGTGGAAGACACGAGATGACAGACAACAATCGATCATTGGCGGGGAGATGGAGTATGGCTGAGACGTTCGACGTGACGGACGAATGCCCCGTGTGCGGGGGGATGATGCATGTCACGCGGCTCAGTTGTGAGCGCTGTGGTAGCGCCCTTGAGGGGTCATTCCAGTTGGTGGGGACGCCCGCAGGCGCGGGTGGCGCTTCTTCGCCGAGCGGGCCACTGATGGCGTCACGGGAAAATGAGGCGCGTTTTGGGCGGCTGACGCGACTCGACGCGACGCAACTTGAATTCGTCGAGACGTTTTTGCGCTGCCGGGGGATCATCAAGAATGTCGAGGATATGCTTGGCATCTCCTACCCGACGGTGAAGGCGCGTCTGGCGGGTGTGCTGGAGACGATGGGGTTCGCCGCCGACGAAGACATTGCAGCCGCGGCACGCGGCCGGTCTCAGCGACGCAAGATACTCGCGGACCTGGCCGAGGGGCGCATCACGACTGAGGATGCCCACACACTCCTACTCAACCTGCAGATATCGCCTGAGAGCGCAGGCGACGCCGACGAAGAGGACGATGAAGACGAAACGCGATAACTGACCGGCGCGGATTTGCCAGCGTACATGCGAGAGGATTGGATTATGCTTCATCCCAGCTTGCACGGCTATCTCGTAGACCAGCATCAGCGCGAACTTGAACACGCTGCCGAACGCGAACGACTGCTCGCGGAGGCACGTCGTACCACAGCAGACACGCCGAGTGTCACCGAGCGTATGTTACTTGGCACCGGGAGGCTGCTGATCGATCTTGGCCTGCGCCTCTGTGCGCATTACCCCACTAAGCCACAGCACGCTTTGTCGCGGGCAACCCCACACCATATGACGCTTTCACCGCTCAGCACGTGGACACCTTCCATGCTGGCGGGCGTTGCCGACGCCAGCACGTCAGTATCTCCAATGAGCTTCGTCTATTACGGATTCGTCTCAATCGGCCCGCGCGGCATTACCCGTGCGGAGTACGTTACGCCACTGGCGCAACCTGTCGCGGGCGGGCGACTGGAGGCGGGGAAAAGAGGATGAGTATGGACCACGATGAGATGACGCCACATGAGGCTGAGTTCCCGCAGCCTCATGGCGAGGAACAGGCGGGCTCACCGACGCGGACCGACGAGGCACACCGGGAGGCTGGCGCGCCTGAGGAAGCGAGCCCATCGGCTCCAGCCGCACCAGCCGCAGAGGAGGAGCCTCGGGCGACTCCTGAGGCTGGACCCGCGCCCGCACACGAGGATGCGAGTGGGCCGCGCATTGAGATTGACGTGGTGGAAGGCGATCTGCTGGTGCGCGGTGGGTCACAGCAGGTGCTACTCAAGGCCTACGGCGAACGTACACATGATGATATTGCAGAGGACCGCGATGGTGTGCTGCGTTTCAGCCGCCTTCCCGATGACACCGAGATACGCGTGCCCGATGGCTCGTTGCTGCTGGTGCGGCAGGTCTACGGCGATCTCAGGGTCGATCATCTCGACGGATTTGTCGGGGTGCAGCATATCGGCGCCGATGTCGAGCTTGAGCACGTGGCGGTGGTCGAGCTGTTGCAGATTGGCGGCGACCTGAGCGCCGCACATGGCGGCAGGCTGCGCGCCCGCGCTATCGGCGGCGGTGCGCGTATCGAAGACTACGACGAGGTGCCGCTGATTGGCCGCGTCGGAGGCGACCTGGAGGCGTCGGATCTGCCCGGCTTGCAGATCCGCGATGCGGTTGGAGGCGATGTCTCGCTGGAGCGGAGCGGCGAGGTGGTGCTGATCGGCACCATCGGCGGCGATCTGCGCGCCGAGCGGTCGAATGTGACGATACGCGGCAGCTCGGTCGGGGGCGATGTGCGGCTCTCCAGCGTGCATGGCATCACGCTGGCAGCAGTAGGTGGCGATTTCACGGTCGAGCGCGTGGATGAGGCCGTGGATATCCATAGTATCGGCGGTGACGCCGAGATCAGTGAAGCCGAGGGTCCCGTACGGCTGGGTACAGTGGGAGGTGACCTGGAGGCAGAAAACATCAGTGGTGGCATTCGCGCGAGTCGTGTGGGGGGTGATGCCACTCTCGACACTCCGCTCGGCTCAGGCGCTGAGTATAGCGTGCATGCCAGCGGTGATATCTCGCTACGCGTACGTGGCGAGGTGAATGCGCGCTTTGTGGCCCAGACGGCGGGCGGCGAAATTCGCACGCGCCTGCCGCTGACGGTCGAGCGCGGACGGCGACGCAACCTGGTAGGCATCCTTGGGCGTGGCGAAGCGACTGTCACGCTACGCAGTGACGGCGGCGACATTACGCTCGCCGCAACGGATAGCATTGAGAGGGAGTATAGCATGAGCGATGATTTCACTGGACGCACCGGCAGCACGAGCACGGACGATCAGACCGGCACGAATCCGAATGAGCGTGGATGGGAGGGAACGTTCGGCGGGCAGCGCTTCCGCGTGCGCTGGGATCGTGGGCCTGGCAAGGCCAATTTCCACTTCCAGGGTCCGTTTACGACGGAGGAAGAGGCGAATAAGGACTTCCACTTCGAGTGGGAGAAGGGGCGCGGCGCTCGCATGTATGGCGAGTATGAGCAGAAGCTGAACGAGCTGCGCGACAAGGCCGAGCAGGTGGCACGGGAGGCGGCAAAGCAGGCACAGAACCAGGCCGAGACCGCCGCGCGCCGCGTGCGATCGACCGACTGGGAGGCGGTGGGCCGCGACGTGCGCACCGCAGTTGAGCGCACCATGGCGGACCTGGAGGAGGCTTTTGCTTCGCTGCGGCGCGAGTGGGAGACACGGCGGCCCAACGGCGGCGGGTCTACTGGTGCGGGGACGTCTCGCCCAGCGTCGGGCGCACAGCGGGTGCGTATCGAGTATGACGATGAGCAGGGCGCGCAGTCGGCGGCAGAAAGCGCCGCCGGTGCGGCTCCGTCGGGTGACGATGCGGATGCACAGCGCCGGACGATCCTGGAGCAGCTGCGCGCGGGGACGCTCTCGCTCGACGAGGCCGAGCGCCGCCTGAACGAGCTGCGCTAGCCGGGGCTAGCCTGGAGCGTTCGCAGACTAGATAAGCAAACTTTCACCACCAGCCCCTTCTCTTGCCTAAGAGAAGGGGCTGGTTGCATAATGGTGGCTAATGATATGCCATTCGATCAATTCGCGATCTATCACGTGCGCCGCGCCTGAATGAGGATTGCGGCGACGACCAGGCCGGTGAACAGCACCGGCGCAAGAAGTGCCAACCATACTGTGGTGCTTGCCAGGGGCATCAGGAGATAGCCCGTCAGCCCGACAATTGCCATCGCCACCACCACGATCAGGGAGACGATGGTCCCCTCCACGATCCTCCAGAACATGCCTGCCTCACTCGTCGATGCGTGACGTCCATCGCCACCTAATATAGAAAACGTGTGGGGCGCTACCTCCGTATTCAGCAATAGCGCGGACTTTGGCGGCCGGGAGAGGATGATGAGATTGGTTATCCCAAGAAACGAACAGCTTGATGGTCAGCATGCAGTCACTGCTTTACAATCGCCGCTTACCTCGACCGGATGATGGATTCCCAGCAATTCCCTCGGGGCTTGCGTTAATTAGGGCTGATAATGACCGCATATGGCGATAGACTCTGCTGTGCAAACATATCATCACGGAGTGCTTAGTGCACCTACGATACGCAGGGTGGTGCTCGGACACACATCAGGAGAATGTATGGGCAACGAGAATAGCACGTCAAGCATCAATGACTTCGATTTTCTTCAGGGCGAGTGGAAGATCCACAATAGGCGCAGGATCAATGCTTTCGATCGGGACAAAGAGGCCATATGGGACGAGTTCCCCGCCACTCACAGGGGAGAGAAGTATCTCGATGGGAAAGTCATCATCGAACATTTCGAGGGAACGTTTTCTAGCGGAGAAGTGAGAAAAGGGATGACGATCCGCACCTTTGACCCGGAGACGAAGCAGTGGTCGATTGTGTGGCTCGATAACGGGAGCGCTTGGGAGTTTCAGCCGTGGGTGGGGAAATTTGAGGACGGCGTCGGGCGGTTCTATCAGGTGATACAGGCGCCGGATGGTCAGCCGCTCCACGTGCTATATATGTGGGATCAGATTACGCCGAATTCGGCGCGCTGGCAACAAGCTTTTTCGTTTGATGGTGGGAAAACCTGGGAGACGAACTGGATCAGTCAGCTCACGAGATAGTGGCGGTCATAGCCTACGACTTCCTCGCTTGACTGATGCTGGTGTCATTCGTCTGCTCGGCATAACGCAGCATTGTGAGGACGTATTGCTGAAAGACGACCCGTAATTCTGGGGGGTGCTGGATTTTGAAAGGCATCCCCAGGCCAGCGAGCAAACGAGCCATCCACAAGAGGTCCTCCACCTCCACCTGGATGAGCACCCCGTCATGCATCTGGGTAAAATGCCCTTTGGATAGCTGGCTCTGGCGCTCGACATCGGCCAGCATCGCCTCTACCCACACCTCAACTTGCCAGACCCTCGGCACAGCCGCCAGCGCGCGCTGAACTGCGGTGAGCGCATCAAACTGTGCGGGAGGCGTAAACGTGTCGCCGAGCACGTCGATCTCAAGGATGCGGTCCAGCCGAAATAGCCGCTGCCCTCCTCGCAGCTCGCAGTGGCCAATCGTGTACCAGACCCCTTCGTGTGCGACGACGCCGTAGGGATGAAAGGTGCGCTCGGTCAACTTTGCCTGTGCCGAGCAATAGCGCAGCCGGACACGCTGGTGATGTTGGACCGCTGCGCTCAGCGCCGTCACGGCACCCAGAGCAGGAGCAGGATGAGTAGAGCGATGCTCGAAAACGACAGTCTGCTCCACCGCTTGAATGCGGGCACGTGTCGAGACCGGCAGGACGCGCTCAATCTTCGCCAGGGTTCCTTCAAACGCGGGGTCGGCTTTCGCCAGGCCGCTCTCGCGCGCCATCAACAGGCTCAGGGTCAGCGCCAATGCTTCATCCTCTGTGAAGATCAGCGGAGGGAGCCGGTAACCAGGGCGGAGCCGATATCCTCCGTAGCGACCTCGCTCAGCCTCCACCGGGATGCCGAGATCCTGAAGCATCTCGATGTAGTCACGGACTGTCCGGATATGGACTTCAAGTCGACGTGCCAGCTCTGCCCCCGTCAG
>DASVOW010000916.1:0-3118 GCA_036383155.1 Ktedonobacterales bacterium | reverse complement strand
GGCCTGGTCCTGTATCTCGACGATGGCGATTGGGTCATGGTGCTCCTCGACGGCTCCGGGCACGTAAGCTTGTGTCCCGCCGCCTGGCAAGTAGCATCCCCCTGCCAGACGAAGCAGGTGACGGCGGCTGCTACACACCAGGGCGTATGGCTGCGCGTCATCCGCCAGACCACAGCATTCAGTGGCTCCTTCAGCCTGGATGGCACATCCTGGCAAGCCATCGGGCAGTGGGTGCCGACGTATGTGGGCGAGCCGGCGACCAGTGACACGAGCGGCGCTGCACCGAAAGTGACGCCCCCGCCAACCGCAACACCAAAGCCCGGCACGACGCCCGTTCCTTCCCCCGCCGCGCAACAGACGCCGCCGCAAGACCTCAAGGTTGCGCCACTGGCCTTTGGTGCCTGGGGAGTGGTGGCGTATAGCATGGGCGATTCGTCGCTCTGGCCCACATTCAGCGCGTTCTCCAGTGGTCCCGCGCCATCCGCCCCGACCAATCAACCCTAGCCGATAGGCGCTCGCCCGGCAACTGGGCAAGACGAGGGGACGTCGCACATGGCGATGTCTCCTCGTTTGTTCTCGCTTGCTACAACGTGTGTCGTACTATGCTGGCTGCGTCGTGGCCGTCTCCTGCTCTCTCGATGCCTGAACCTGCTGCTGCGCCTGCCCTGCTGCTGCTCCCTGCTGGGCCTGCTCCTGCTCTGCGCTCTGTTGCAGTTGGCTCAAAAAGATGCCGTACGCCACGCCAGCCGCCGAGAGAGCAGCGCCCGGGATCGCCAGCCAGCGCGGCAATCGAATGCCAAGCACATTGTCAAGCGAATACCGGCCCGGACCCGTCAGGAACAACGCCGTGGCGATGCCTAAATTCAATACAGGGAGTTCGGCGCCGCCGCTCGTCACCCAGATTGGCTTGCCCCAATGCACCTTGAACGTCGCGGTACCCATCGAGCCAAGCGTAAGCAATGGCCCTATCGGGTGCAACAGGCCCAGGCTTGTCAATAGTCCACCGCCGAACTCCGATAAGCCCGCCGCTATAGCCCACGGCTTGCCCGGCTTGTATCCCAACGACTCCAGCCACATAGCTGTCCCATCCAGCCCATGCCCGCCAAACCAGCCAAAGAGCTTCTGTGCGCCGTGGCCTGTCATCAACGAGCCAAATGTGCCGCGCAGTTCCAGCAGTCCAGCATCGACACCCGCATCCGTCACGGACTCCGCAAGTATCTCGTCTTGTTTCATGACGCATCATCCTTTACTTCCCAAATGTGGAGTAAGCATTGATGCCTACCGCTGCAATCCATGTGCCACCCGCCGCCCCCGAAAAATCGGAAAGCTGGCATCAGACAACCTATGGAATAGCTGCGCCCACATGGATAAGCACACGCCGCCGTGGTATGGTACAAGAGGTACGGGACAGATGGGGGACGGCGACTGCCTGAAAGGAGGCAACTCATGTCGAAACCCTCTTTATCTCCGCACCACCACATCCGCTACGTCGATAGCCACATCCACCTCGACCGCTACACCGATGACGACGCGGCTGCTCTCCTCGAACGGGCCTCACAAGCAGGCGTAGGAGCATTCCTCACCATCGGCGTCGATCGCGCATCATCACGGCGCGCAGTCGCCCTGGCCGGGCGCTTTGGCACGCAATACGGCGTTTATGCTGCCGTTGGCCTCCATCCAGCCTTTCTCTCCACAGCTGGCACCACCTCCATTGACCGCGACATCGAGCAGCTCAGCATACTTGCGCAATCGTCACCAGCACATATCGTTGCCGTCGGCGAGTTTGGCCTGGACACACTCGACGTGACCGCCGCGCTCGACACACAGCTATACGCCTTCGCCACACAACTCCAACTGGCGAATGACCTCGGCTTGCCCATGGTGATCCACGTCCAGGGAGAGCAGGCGATTGCGCGCGCGCAGGACCTCTACGCCGCAGCGCCTGCCCGTCTCGGCGCGGTCGTCCATTACTTCGTCGGCGATCTGCCCCAAGCCCGCCGCTGGCTCGATCTCGGCTGCCACATCTCCGTTGGCAGACCCGTCACCCGCCAGGCAAACGCTGGCCTGCGCGCCGCCATCGCCAGCCCGGCTCTCCCCCTAGACCGCCTGCTCATCGAGACCGATACCTATCCTCTCCCCGGCAGAGTCACCGAACCGGCGCATGTCGTCACCGTCGCCGCCGAGGTCGCGGCACTCAAAGACCTGCCAATCGAACAGGTCGCCCATCAAACGACTGCCAACTTCATGCGCCTGTTCCGGCTGACCGCCTGATCTCTTCCCTATCTTCCCAACCCCATCGCGCCTGTGACGCACTTCACACTGAGCGAGCGACCCATATCATAGACACCACTGAGCGCTCACTGTACGCTCAGCTTGGTTCACAGGCACTCCATGCGAAACATCATCTCACTGGACGGTGTCGCTCATGCACCGAGAAAGGGGCGTCGGCATGGACCTCAGCCGACCTCGCATGAAACGCCTCCCTGTAGTGCTCCTGAGTAGTGCGGTCATTCTCTCGTTGCTAGCCTGCACCATCCCCGGTTGTAGCCCCTCGTCTGCGCAGGCTGCCGTTACCCTCTGTGCAATAGACCCAATTCAAACCATCTGCACCACGGGCGACATCCAGGCGCTTCACCACACGCAGCACCTGCACCTGACGGCGCTCGACGATGGCGGCAAGGCGTTGCCAAATACCACCGTCACGATCACAGTAACCGGCGCCAATGCGAAGACTGATACGCTCACCACCCACAGCGATGGCACGGCGGAATACACCTATCAGGGCAACAGCCCCGGCACCGACACGATCAGCGCCGCCGTCACCATCGGCAGCAAGACATTCGCCTCCAGTAAGGCGGTGATCCACTGGCTGCCACAGCGCAATGTCATCCATCCCATCGTCTTCCTGCACGGCGTCAACGAGGACGCCAGTGTGCTTGCCCGCCACGCCGAGTGGACGTCGCTCTTCGAGGCGATGGGCGCGACCTACAACCCTGCCTACGTCGAAACGTTCTGCTATGTTGACGACCGCGACTATACCAACGCCACGCCCTCCTGCCCGCCGTCTGAGCAGCAGGATTGCGTCACGCCGGGCCATCCCACGGGCGACTATCCCGCC
>DASVOW010000915.1:0-2032 GCA_036383155.1 Ktedonobacterales bacterium | reverse complement strand
ACGTGACGGAAGACCTTGAATTGCGCGCGGCGCTTGCGCCAGAAAAAGCGCACACAGGCGACGTTGACCAGGATGTAGATCAGGATGATGAAAAGCGCGTCGAGCGTTCCCAGGAAGCCGATAGCGTCGATCGGCGCCATGGCAAAGCGAACAGCTATGCTGGCCACCAACCCGATAGCACAGAGCAGCGCAATGGCGACGCCAGGCGTCTGGCGAATCGGGTGCGTCCATCCAAGCTGGCGCGGCAGCAGACCGTCGCGACCCACCGCATAGAGGATGCGCGCGCCCCCGTTGACGATGGCGAGCGCGGCTGCGAAGCATGAGATGATCCCGACGAGATCGATGAGCACGGTGAGCGCGGGTCCACCAAACTGCCGCGCGATAGTGTCAAATGGATTCTGATCGTGTCCGTAGCCCGTCACCATACGATCGGGACCATAGCCAATCGTGCCGACGTACGCCATCAGCACGTAGAAGACGCCAACCACGAGCATCGAGCCATAGACGGCGCGAGGGATATTGCGGTGCGGGTGAGTTGTCTCCTCGCCAAGCGTGGCCGCCGTCTCGAAACCGATGAAACTGAGCACGGCCAGCACAATGCCAATGGTGAGGTCGCCGCCCTTGGGGACGCCCGCTGTAGTGAATGGTGCTGCGGTCAAGCCACCTTGCTGCCCCACATGCAGCAGCACAATCGCCGCCAACGCCAGGCAGACGACAAGCTCGAAGGCGAGAAAGAGCATATCGACACGCAGCGACTCGCGCACGCCAATATAGGCGATGGCAAACACAATGCCCGTAGCGGCGATGATGTAGACGCTCCAATGGACGTTGAGGCCAAGCCAGCGATGAACCAGACTCTCCATCGCATTGCTCATCACCACGAGGGTGTACGGCGCCCCAAGCGCGACCGCGATCAAGCCGATCCAGCCTGTCAGGAAACCCCAGCGCGGGCCGATGCTCTCGCTGACATAGGTATAGGCTGACCCGCTGGACGGCATCTCGCGCGACAGCTCGCTATACTGATTCGCCGCGAAGAGTGCCGCGACGAAGCCAATCACGTAGCAGAGTGGCAGCGCCGCCCCCACCATTTGGGCCTGCGGCGGGGTGTTGAAGAATATCGAAGCGGCGGGCGACATCACCGCCACAGAGATGACGACGGCATGGCGCAGATCGAGCGCGCCGCTCCGCTGCGTTCCCGCTGGTGTAGCCGACGTGCCAGTCGTGGCTGGTGAAGATGGCGTAGCGCTCATGATGGCATACCTCGCGTGTCCAGAGTGGCGGGCGCGCTCTCGGCTCGCTGGATTGTCGATTGTCCTTGCAGCGTATCGCTCGTCACCGGCGTATCCGCGTCGAAGAGCTGGCGTAGGTAGTCATTGAGGAACACTCCCTCAGGATCAAGCTCCGCGCGCACGCGACGGAAGTGGTGCCAACGCGGATAGAGCGCCGCCAGCTCGCTCGCCGTGCGCGTGTGCATCTTGCCCCAGTGCGGCCGACCCTCGTAGCGGCGGAAGATCGCCTCTATCGCATCGAAATACTCTCTATAGGCCATGCCGCGATACATATGTACGGCGATGTAGGCGGAATCACGCTGATACGCCGGGCTTAGCCACATATCATCGGCACGCACGAATCGGCACTCAATGGGGAAGTGGACGCGGAAGTGCTTCCGCTCGATGCACTCGCGGATCTCGCCCATTATCTCCGCGAAATGTTGCGCCGGAATGTTGTATTCCATCTCCTGGAACCGCACCACACGCGGCGTAGCGTAGAGATGATGGCTGTAGTCTATCTCGTCGGTGGAAGAGATCGCGCTCGCCGAGATCCTGCTCGCCGTCTGGCTGAGCGGCGGAACCATACGACACGACTCGGAGAGCAGCCAGAAGACCCCATTCTCCAGTACGATCTTATTGAATTCGCTCCACAGGTTGCTGCCCGTTGCCTTCTCCGTCGTCTCATTGATGAACTTAGCCTGCGCCCACTCTGTGTAGGGTAGCCAGAAGAACTCGAAGTGCGTGTTCTCTTGCTTGAAGCG
>DASVOW010000914.1:0-1656 GCA_036383155.1 Ktedonobacterales bacterium | reverse complement strand
CCCTGTACAGAGCTTAGATGCCCTTGCGCATCCCGGTCGGCAATGGCAAACTGCTGCTGCACCTCCTGTGGCCAGGGCTGCTGGTTCAGCACCTCCGTATACAGCCAGTCGAGTTCGATAAGCGCCACGTGGTACAGCAGGTCCCCGATACTATTACCGCTCTCGTCAGGCGCCCAATCAAGTGTAGCTGGAGCGAGCCCACTTAGTGCCTCTTTGGTTTCGCGGCGTGTATCCTCAAGTTGCCAGAGCCAGCGTCCAATAGTCGGCTCATAGCCAGGCAATGGCTCGACGATGAGAAGAGGTGCATCTGTTTCTGTTGGCAAGGATGATACTCCTGTCTGTCCGGCACCGTTCTGCCGGAGACATAAAAAGCACAACATAGCTGCGGAACATGCCGTTGTCTTTCATAGAGCACCTCCTTTCCTTCGCTGTGAGAAGCGTACCGTGCGCGAGTATACCATACTCTCTCCACAAGGTGTTAGGGACCCAACATTGATACGTGGCACGATGCCGGCGTATCAAGCGCCCGCTTCACTCAGAGGGAGTATTCTTGCCGCAGATTCGTCTTTGCCCCCCGTGCCGCGACCGGCGCCAGATCAGCGCAGTCCATTTAACCTGCCCTGTGGAACACATCACAGATGACATACGGGTACTCCAACTATAATACGGCAGATGGTCAGAGTATTTACCTAGCTCAACATACCGATATGCCAGTGACACATGCGACTATTTGTACTGCTCGACCATCGAGGAGAGGCTGTATGCGGTTCCTGATGTCTTCGCGTGCCCTGCTCTTCTGCTCGCTCACGGCAGTGGCCGTGATGCTGCCCGGCTGTGCGTCTAGTGCGACGACCAGTACATCCACGCCACAGTCCACAATCGCTCCCTCGCCGACATCAACTCCCGGCCCGCCATGTGTCACTGATCTTCCTGCCTCCGCTCCCCTGAGCAGCATCAGCGCGGTTCCCGGAATCCAGTTGCCGCCAGGCACATACGGTACTGTGGGCACCCAAAGTGGTGGCGGGGCGGGCCAATACACCGTGACGACCTACACGATTTGCTTCCAAGGTGCAGAGGCCGCCGTCGATGGGGGCCCCATTCCTCCCTCAGGTACACCCACCTCGACCGTGGGGCAGCTAGTTCAAGCGGGATGGGTCCTCAATAACCTGTTCCCCGATCCGACAAACTTCGCCTATCTCGACTATTGCAGCACGCAGCACGTCTGCGTAAACAGCACTGGCTCGGGCAGCCCCTTTACCTTCGTCGGCTTCGATCAATATGCGAGTCAGAGTGGAGGCTACACAACTGCCCGCCTGCAAGTCGCGACGATCACAGCACCCGCCTGCCTGAATGACGCGCAGTATTACTCTGGTACACCAAAGTACACGCTCTATTACGACGGAAACAAGGCAAGCTCGAGCAATCCCCGCAATCACTTCCTAATGCCGCCGGGCACGCGAGTCAGCACCTTCCAGGGCGGCGGGACGGCTGGCTCGCTCTATGTCTACTTCTGTAGCGCGGGGACGCAGGCCACCACTGTCAATTTCCTCCATCAGTCGATGCAAAATGCCGGCTGGACGATCACCAATGTCTCGTCGAGCGGTTTCAGCGCATCCACAGGCACCAACCCGACCTATCGTATCGACGTGAGCATCT
>DASVOW010000913.1:0-3469 GCA_036383155.1 Ktedonobacterales bacterium | reverse complement strand
TTCCCACCAACGGCAGGCAGCATTGGCGGGGCGAAGTCTTCGCCGTCTTCCAGGCCGGAGGTAGATTCAGCGCTGCGGGCGAGTCGCTGGCCGAGGCCGGAGCGCAAGCGCGCGATAGGATTGCTGGCACGCTGTATCGCGGGTAGCTCACCGTCTGGGCCGGGCTGTAGCTGTGGAGGGGGCATGACACCACCACGCACCGGCATGTCAGGCAATCCCACGTCAAGGTCGGGCCATGCGGCATTCTCGACTGGAACGGCGGGCGCCGGGGGTGGCGCGGGCACGTGCATAGTCGCCTGGGATGTCAGATCGCCATCGCGGGATACACCGGGTGGTGTTCCTGACGGCGGGGCTATGGGTGGGGCCGCGACGCGCATCGTCGGGATCGTCCCGCCGGGGATGCGGCCTTGCTCCATGTGCTCGTCGATCTGCTCCGTGGGAGGGAGAGGAGGGAAGGGTGGATCGAGCGGGCGAAGCTGCGGGCCAGCAGCCATTCCCGGCGTGCTGGACATTCCAGGGATACCAGGCGCGGCCATTCCCGCCGCTATACCTGCCATACCTGCTATTCCAGCGGCCATTCCAGCGCCTGCGGCGGACAGTGGATTCAAACCGGGATGCATGCCGAAGGGACTTACCGGGCCGCTGCCCATAACGCCAAGGGGCATGAAACCGCCAGGCGGCATGGGCTGGCCGAGCGGTAGCGATCCGGGAGGAGTGCTGCCCATCGCGGCGGGCATGGCGGGCGCCTGACGTAGTGTAGTCTCGATGGCCTGGGCCACGGCTCCAACGGAGGGATACCGATCTTCGGGGCGCTTGGCCATGGCGCGTTGTATGACGGCATCGAGGGCGAGCACGGCGGGCGGCTGCATGGGATTGAGCTGGGCAATTTGCGGCACTGGCATGTGGGCGTGTGCCGCGAAGACATCCGCAGGCTTGGCTCCATGGAACGGCGCCTGCCCAGTGATAGTGGCGAAGAGCAGCGTTCCCACGCTGTAGACGTCGCCGAGCTGTGTCATCTGACCGTTCGCCACCTCGGGGGCCAGGTATTCCACCGCCTCGGTGCCGGATCCCGCGTGGTTCATATCCATGTGGCTGATATCCCACAGCATGCCAAAGTCGCCGACCAGCACATGGCGGCCCTCAAAGAGGAAGACATTGCTGGGCTTCATGTTGCCGTGGATGACGCCGAGGCTGTGGGCATAGCTGAGCGCGTCGCTGAGCTGGCGGAAGAACGGGCCGACGTCGGTCGCGCCAAGACGCCCGCCTTTCTGTATCCAGTCGCGAAGTGTGCCGGCGGCGACGTAAGGAGTCACAAGATAGAGGTAGCCGTTTTCCTCGCCGTGGGCGAGCAGCGGCAGGATATGTGGGTGGTTAGCCAGCTTGCCCGACATCTGCACGATCTGGCGGAAGTGCGGTATAAAACCAGGCTGGCGCGCGAATTCCGGATAGATGACTTTGACGACAACCTCACGCCCACCGGGCTTAGCCGGCTGGGCGCGATAGACCTCGGCGATGCCACCGCTATTGAGTTGTTCTGTTAGCTGATAGCCGCCAAAGGCTCTGCCCTGGAGCCCCGCCATAGCCCCTCCTCACCACGCGCACCCCACGCACCACCCACGCCGGTATCCCACCCGAGCCAGTATATCATGCCTGCTCAGGCAGCATAGACCCAAATGGCCTACATATCTGCGCCTGCATGAATGGCGCGAACGTCCAGCACCAAAGCCTGGTGGTTTTAACCGCGCTTACGATCGACCGCCATGACTACGGTATGAACTTAGACGTGCAGCAGGGAGCGGTAGATGTCGTCGGCAACGAAGACCTGACACGCGCCCTCGCCGCTGCGCTCTTTGTTTACCGTAATAGTGTATTTGGCCGCGCTTCCGCCAGGAGCCTGGTCATCTGGGGCTAGTGAGATCCACCAGGCATGAGGATTGCCCGACTCCAACTGCGCAGTGCCGGTCTTGCCACCCTCGCGGGTAGGTGAGTCGCGAAGCTGCGCGCCGTTGCGGAAGAGGCCCGCCCAGGCAGTGCCGTGATTGACCACGGACCACATCGCGTGGCGCACAGACTGGGCCGTCTCAGGATGAATGACCGGACCGCCGGTGTAGGGCACCGCTGAGGGCTGGTCGTGCTGGATGCCGTCACTGCCCTTGTAGCTCTTGACGACGTGGGGGTCGTAGAGGTAACCGTCGGCGGCAACGGCACTGGTGATCTCCGCCATCGTCAGCGGCGAAATTTGCAGGCGACCCTGGCCGAAGCCGCTCTCGGCGAGCAGATTGGGGCTGAAGTCGGTGGGCTTGCCGTTGATCGTCGCCGGGTAGGCGCTGCTGCGAGCATACGGCGCGTCGAACGGCACGGGCGGGGAGTCATGGCCGGGGGTGGCAACGCCAAAACGGCGCGCGTAGTCGAGCCAGGTGTCCGCACCGACTTTTACGGCAGCACGAGCAAAGATCACATTGTCGCTGTATTGGTAGCCTTGTTCGAGCGTCAAAGGGAACGACGAGCGTCTGAGGATGCCGTTCCAGACGCCTGAGAAGTAATCATCCCAGCGGATCGGCTCACCGTTGACGACGTAATTGGTAGACTCGTCGAAGGTATACGGAGTATCGAGCGCGAGGGCGCCCATATCCAGCCCGGCCAGCATCGTCAGCGTCTTGAAGGTGGAGCCGGGAGGGATGATGGCCTGGGTGGCATGATTGAGCAGCGGCGCCTGCGGGTCGGTATTGAGCTGGTGCCAGTAATTGCTGTCGTCGATACGGTTAGGATCGTAGGAAGGGCGGCTGACCATGGCGAGGATCTCGCCGCTGCGAGGATCCTCGACGATGATGCTGCCGGCCGGACGGCTGCCCACGGGCTGGCAGACGTTGCCGTAGATCGCCGAGCTATCGTAGACGTTATTGGCGAGTATCTGGGTGTTTTTGTCGATAGTGAGGGTGATGTCGTTGCCGGCACGGGGCTGGTGCAGGATCTTACGCGTCGGGTCGTTGAGCGCGACGTAGGGGCCAGTGCCAGAGAGCATCTCGTCGTATTGCCCTTCGATGCCTGCCATGCCATATTTATAGCTGAAGTAGCCGATGAGCGGTGCCAGGCCGGATGACGCCACCCACGATGCATACTCACGGCGGTAGCCGCAGGTGGCATTTGGGTCACGCACCGACTGCGCTATGACGTTGCCATTGCGGTCAAGGATGCGGCCACGCACAGGCTGGTCGTAGGGCGGGCAGGTGCGCAGGAACGAGGTGTCGGGCTTGGGTGTGAGATCGGGCCCATTGAGGAATGCATGGTTGGAGATCTGCACGTAGGCCGCGACGCCACTCACCAGCAAGAAAAAGAGAACGAACGTATTCATCAAGCGACGAATCGTCACATTCATGTTTGTGTTCATATCTACGTGGACCCTCACGATCTGCCCAACAGTGTATACGCACCGGCGTGCTGAGCAGTTCCGCAAGGAGTGTAGCACCGG
>DASVOW010000912.1:0-4869 GCA_036383155.1 Ktedonobacterales bacterium | reverse complement strand
TAGCGTACCATGCAAATGCCGGTGGCTCATCCGCTGGCATAGCGATGCGCGTATTCGCTTCATCATGCGATGAAGCAGCACGCACGGAGGAAGGGATATGCAACAGCAGTCCGGAAATCCAGCAGTACGGCAGGGACTGATCTTTGGAATAATCCTCGCGGTGATCAGCGCGATCAGCTCAGTCATCCAGTTTGTGACCGGCGCGAGCACCGCTGCCGCCTCTGGCGACACACAATTTCACCCGGCTTCTCTCCTCGGCTGTGTCGTCTTTCTCGTTGAGCTTGGGCTTTTCTTCCTGGCGGGTCGCAACGCCACTGCTCAGACAGGGAAGGTTGGCACTGGCTCGATAGCCGGACTCATTGCCGGGATCCTCGGCAGTATCGTTGGCGGCATCATCGGGATTGTCGTCATATTGACCTCCCCTATCACGACTACGATACCCTCGGGGGTCAGCGAATCGCAGTTCCGTAGTATCGTTATCGGTGCTGCCATTGTCGGGAGCATCCTTGGCATCCTGTTGGCCGGCGGCATAGGCGCAGGTGTCGGCGCGCTTGGCGGCCTGACCGGACGCAGCGCATATCAATCGCGCAACCCGCTGCCCAGCTACCAGGAGTCGATGTATCAGGGCTTCCAGCAGCCGGGTGCGTATCCCCCTCCGGGAGGATATCCGCAGCAGCCGGGTGCATATCCCCCGCCGCCAGGCGCGTATCCCCCACCGTCGGAGCTACAATATCCCCAGTACCCGCCGCAGCAACAGTTTCCCTCAGGCTACCCGCCACAACAACCACCCCAATATCCACAGCAGTAGCGGTGCGCTTCATCCCCTTCCACATGTTTCGTGGAGGGGGATTTCTTTCTACTACCGTGCCCCACAACGATACGTCACAAAAACGGCCACTTGCCAAATACTCCCGAGTAGGATACTATCGGAGCCGCTATCAACCAATGGGAGCCCGAATAGAGGACTATCTGCCAGTTCGCCGGCTTGCGCACACGTGAGCACATGAGGCGAACGTCTGCGAGGTGACGCCGTGCCAGGTGAGGAAAGTCCGGCGCTACGCTGGGGTCTGACCGGCGCTATCGGCTTGACCGTCATTGGGATTCTTGCCTGGGGACCGATACTGCTCACCGGCAGTGATCTGCTGGGGGCCGTGTCAGGCAGTGCGCAGGCAGGCGCAACCGCCTTCTATCTGGCGATTGGTTGTCTGGGTCTGATCGTCTATCCCGCTATCCTCTTCGCTGTTGGCATCCTGGCCGCGCGTGGTACGGGCCGAGCACAATCTGGCGCGAGAGCGGGCGCTATAGCTATGGTGATTAGCAATCTCATTATCACGATCGTTGAGTTCTTCACCCCCAACCAACAATTACCAACAGTCCATCTCTCAAATTTCGCCACCGCAACGACATTTTTCACCTCCTATGTCTGCTGCAGCCTGCCAATACTCCTTTTCACCGTCGCCACATTTGGCGCCGGTGTGGGGTCGCTCGGCGGCCTTATTGGGCGTCTCTTCTACCGTGCCCCCTTCGAGGACGACGAGGAGCAGATGCCGATGGATGTGGCGCATGCACAGTATCTTGGCATCCTTCCTGTCTCCGGCGGGCCAGCTATGCCACCCCCGCCCGGCATGCCCTACCCTGGCACCCCGTACCCACCCCCACCCCCGCCTGGATATCCGCCGTACCCCGAGTATCCGCCCTATCCGTCGGCCTACCACCAAACCGGCGCGCCACCATACCCCTTTCCACCCCCACAGTTCGCTCCGCCACCGGGCGCTTACCCGCCACCGGGCGCTTACCCGCCGCCGGGCGAGTATCCGCCACCTGGGGCATACCCACCACCAGCGCCCTATCCGCCAAACGCTCCGCCTCCATACGCTCCGCCGCCCGCTCCATCCGAGGAATCTTTCCCGCTGTATATCCCGCCGGAGCCGCCCGATTTCACCGGGCCGGCGGCGGATGATGACGCCGCGCCCGGCGAGGGATCCTAGCAGGTACTGCCGCGGCATAACTCCCGCCTCTGGGGACACCTGCGCGCTCAACCACCTGCTGCAATTGGCGTCGCGCCGGCAGCCAGCCGATCGAGCATCCCTTCCATAATCCGATCATGAATACGGCTCACGTAAAGCCGCCATACAGGGCCGAACCACCACGCGAGCTCAGCACGAATTACATGACGCACGAGCGTGCAGCCAGTCCCGACTTCCTGCACCTCAAAGCTGTGTGTACCCCGCAGGAAGCCCATATCTGCGCGCCAGACGATACACGCATTCACCTCGTACGCGTCAAGTACCGCTCGAATGCCGCCATGTCGTTCCCTCGTCACCCCAACCCGCATCGGACCCTCGGTCCGTCGAAACGGCATAGTCGGGTCGGGCCAGATCCGATCCGCTGGAGTTCCGAGCGCCACCAGTTCGTTGAAGACCTCCGGAAGCGGCCGCGACACCAGGCGTTCGTGCGTGTTCAACACGTGCATTTCGGCTCCTCTCGCATCGCCACACCTTCATCCGAATATATCTTACCGCTTGGTGCTCGCCCGAAGCAGCGTTTTGCGCGTTCCTGGATGCCGCCTCCGGTGCGCATCGACCGAGATCGACCCACGTTTGCGTGCTACTTCGCTCGCTTGACGTGAGTCGGTCGTTGATTGTATACTGAAGGTGTCGCGCCCATGCGGCGCGATAAGCAGAATCGAACGTCGCGAGGGACAGTAGACGTCACGCGGATCGCAGCGAGCCGGGAACGGTGCAAGCCTGGCATCTCGCGCAGCGCCGAAGCCACCCTCAGGTCCGGGTAGGGGAGTCCACCGGATCACGACGCGGGACCAACACCTTTGTCCGCGGAACCATGCCGCGCCAATGGCCAGTAGCACCCGCCGGCAGCCCTCCGTTATCTCGGGGCGGGGCATCGAATACGTGCCGTTTGCGCATGTCCAACACAGGCATGTGGTTCAGGCCATCGTCTTCCGTGCTCGCAGAGTGGGTAGCCGCGCCTACGCCGTTTGGCGTTCGCCGGCTATCAAGCAGGGTGGTACCACGGGCTGCAACGACACCAGCAATGGCATAGAGCAGGCTCGTCCCGAGCGTGTGCTTGGGGCGGGCCTTTTTTGCTGGCGCGCGACGGCGACTGTGGTCCTGGCGGTATCGCTTCATACACCCGTGCCGGCTCCCATGACACACGCTCGCACCCTGCGCCGCTCCTCGTCGGTGCGACGCATGAGACTCCGCAATTCGCAGTCTCACAAGGAGCAATCAGTCATGGAAACCATCGAAACCAGAATCGAACACACGACACCTGCCGTGCGGCGCGAGCCGGATGTGCGGCGCCCTCGCTCGTCGGCGGAGATCGCGGAGCGCTATCTCGCGTTCTTCCGCGAGCGCGATCACCTGGAGATTCCAGGTGCGCCGCTCGTCATGGAGGACGGCACCACCTCGTTTGTCATCGCGGGCATGCAGCCGCTCTTGCCGTATCTACGCGGATCGGTCGCGTCACCCGCGCCGCGCCTGACCGACATCCAGCGCTGCCTGCGCACCGACGACGCCGGTGCCGTGGGCACGAACGGACGCAAGCTGACGAGCTTCCACATGCTCGGCAACTGGTCTATCGGCGACTATGGTCGGCGCGAGGCGATCACGCTTGCTCTGGCGCTGCTCGACGAGCTTGGCTTCGACCGCAGCCGGCTCTGGGTCACGACCTTCGGCGGCGACGAAGCGCAAGGCCTGGAGCCAGACACCGTTGCGGTGGAGGAGTGGCGACGCGCCGGCATGCCAGAAGATCGCATCGTTCCGCTCGGCATGGAAGACAACTTCTGGAGCACCGGTGGACCCGGTCCCTGCGGCCCCGACACCGAGCTCTTCATGGATCGCGGCGCGTCTGCGGGTTGTGGTGATCCAGACTGCAAGCCCGGCTGCGCGTGCGAGCGTTTCCTCGAAGTCTGGAATCTCGTGTTCATCGAGTTTGAGCGGCGCGACGATGGTGGCTACACGCCGTTGCCGCTGCGCAGCGTCGACACGGGCTTGGGCTTGGAGCGCATGGCGGCGGTTCTTCAGGGCGTCCTTACGGTGTATGAGACCGATCTCTTCGTGCCGGCGTGGGAGCAGCTGGCGAGCCTCGCGCCCATCGGCATCGCGGGTGGCGGCGCGGAGGAGACGAAGGCGCGTCGCGTGATCGTTGATCACGTGCGTGCTGCCCTCTTTGCCTATCTGGCGGGCGTGCAGCCCGACCGTGCGGGTCGTGGCTCGGTGCTGCGGCAGTTGATCCGGCGGGCGGCGCGGCAGGGTCGCGTGCTCGGCTTCGATCAGCCGTTCCTGGGGACGCTGGCGGAGCCGCTGGTCGCGGCGCACGGCGCGCTGCTGACGCCGCGGGAGCGTGAGCGAGCGTCTTCGCTGGCGGCTGTGCTCACGCAGGAGGAGCGACGCTTCGCGCGTGTGCTGACGGCTGGCTTGCGTGCGCTGGAGCGCATCGAGCCGGGCGACGACGGCCTCGTGCCAGGCGAAGAGCTCTTCGTGTTGCACGCGGAGCGCGGCTTCCCTGCGGATCACGCGGCTGAGGTGCTGGCGGAGCGCGGCCTGCGCGTCGACTGGTCCAGCTATGAGCGCGCGACCGAGGCGCACCGCGAGGTGAGCCGCGTCAGCGCAGATCGCCGCTTCCGCGACGCCTGAGCAAATGCGGCTGACTGCCGTTGGCCGTCCCGGCGCATGTCATATACTGTCGGGGTGTAGTTTGTGCGTGCCCGTACACCTCTAGCGGCGCGCCGTCTACACCCCACACGTCTCTCTATCTAATCGTGAGTATGCAATCGCATGAGCCGTGAAGCAGTGCAGCGAGGGGATGACGCTATAGCTACCAGGGAGCGCGTCGAGCGAACCGTGCGCG
>DASVOW010000911.1:0-7354 GCA_036383155.1 Ktedonobacterales bacterium | reverse complement strand
GCAGGGAAGACTCGCGCAAGCAGTATGCCGAGGGGACGGAGTTTCAAATCGCGAAGATCGAGATGGTATCCAACACCGGCACCTATCTCGACTGCCCATTTCACCGCTACGAGCACGGGAAAGACCTCTCGCAAGTCGAGGCGGACAGACTGGCGGACCTGGAAGGCACCGTGATTCGCGCCGACCATACCCAGGGCTTTGCCATTGGCGCGCAGGCGTTTACTGGCAAAGAGCTGCGCGGGCGAGCGGTGCTGGTCCATACCGGCTGGGATGCGTATTGGAATAGCGACCGGTACTTCGAGCATCACTCGCATCTGACCGAAGACGCCGCTCGCTATCTCGTCGAGTGTGGCGTCAAGCTCGTCGGCATTGATTCGGTGAACATCGATGACACAAGGACCGGCGAGCGGCCCGTCCACTCCTGCCTCTTGGGGGCCGAAGTCTTGATCGTCGAGCATCTGTGCAACTTGGGCCGGCTTCCAGATGAAGGCTTCACGTTCAGCGCTCTGCCGCCAATGTTCAAAGGAGTGGGCACCTTTCCCGTCAGAGCGCTGGCAAAGCTCAGATAATGTCCACCATTGCCACTCAGTGCGCGGCCCGGGAAGTGCGTAACTGGTCGGGGCGATCGATAGAAGCTGCCGATCCTTCCCCGCTGCCTGTGGAGCATCAGGTGGAATGGCAGGGAGGGTAGGATTGCCCGGTCGCCACGTGGTGGTCGCGTTCGTTGTAGTCGCCAGCTCAGTGCTCCTGACTACGTGTGGAAATATTCGTATCTAGCCAGTCAATGAAGCTGCGTACACTCGCGAAAGTGGCAAGAGGAGGGTGTGAGCCGAGGCGGTGAATAGTTGATGTCTCGGCCCAGCACGCTGCCAGTGGCAGTACGCCTGCCATCATGGCTTGCTGCATATCGGTATCCGCATCTCCTACGTAAGCGGCGTCATGTGGGTCCATCTGCCATGTCGCCAAGATTTTCTTGATTGCAATGGCTTTCACATTGGCATGTGCATTTCCGGCTTCCACTTGATCAAAGTAGTGGCCTATACCAAGATACTGTAGTGTTAGGGAAGCTGTCTGTCGTCCTTTACCTGTTACAACTCCCAGCATAACGCCTCTGTCTTTGAGCAGATCCAATGCTGTTTGTATCTCAGCAAATGGCTCCCGATAGTCTGCATGGAGTTTTTCATAGTTCTCCAGATACATTCTCAATCCCGCCTCTGCCTGATCTGGTACCATGCGTTGGATAATGCCTTCATCGCTCACGCCAAAATGGGCCGTGATCTCCTCATCTAGAACTGGACGACCAAGAAAGTGCTCGAATGTCTGCTGGTAGGCTCGAATACACATGGGAATGGTGTTCGCTAACGTGCCGTCCAGATCAAAGAGCATACCTCTAATGTTCATTCCAACCTCAATCTCATTTCTGTAAGTTCGCACCGCATAGGCTCCTTGGTAAGAGCAACATGGGCATCCCCAAGTCCATGTACGCTCCTCCAATACTATCCTCTACAACATATCCAATTTGTTTACCATCCTCTGCTCGCCTACGGATTAACTCCTCCATCCGCTCGCTTAGCACTCGCAGACCCTGCCTCTTCGGGCCAGCAACGTTGACAGCCCGCCCGCCGCAAACCTATACTTGCCGCGTCTCTCCGCCGTGGCGTTACCCTGCGTTACCCTACGGATGTAGCTTGGTGGCGCAACGGCTTGATATGATACACGGGCAAACATGGGAGTGGGATTCGGAGGCGATGGCATGTGGAATGGTAGGGAGGGTGGCGATCCCCAGTCGTCGCGCGGCGGTCGTGGCCCACGCGATCCTCGTGGTGGCCAGCGCGGCGCTCCTCCCGGCGTGGCAGGCGCATCAGGCCGCTACCCTAATCCGCCAGGCGCTTCGCAGGCGCGGCCTGGTCCATCCCGACCCCCGAACGCGGCCAATCCCTACCGGCCGTATGGCGAAGCGACCGGCGCCCGTATGCCCGTCCCCTATGCGGCCACCGGATATAACCCCAGCGTCTATGCGCCGAGCATCTACGGCACGAGTGCCGGCATGCCAGCTGCGCAGTTGCCTGCTGACCACCACCACCGCCTGGGCATCGCCATCTTCCACGATGGCAATCCTGGCCACCTCTGGCGCGGATCGGTGGCCTCCCAACTAGGGGAGGCGACGCTTGGCGCCGGCGTGATCATGTGGCTCGCCGCCCTCCTCTATTCGCCGCTTGCCGTCGCGCTTGCCGTTGCCGCGATGGGCCTGCCCTTCCTGCTCGCCGGCCCGCTCGCCGCTCCCTTCGAGAACGTCGAGGAGCCGCGCCGCGGACTCAGAATACTCGGCTGGCTGCGCATCTTGCTGACGGCGGCGCTTTTCGCCATGCACTTCCTGACCATTCTGCCGGTGGTCTATCTGGTGCTCTTTGGCATCTCGCTCTGTGGCCGGCTCCACGACGCTCTACGCACGGCTGCCATTCGCAGTTGCCTTGCGCCAGGCGAGCCGGAGAGCGTCGCCAATGATCTGCACATCGGCGCGGTAGTTGCCTCGGTATTCGGGCCGTTGCTCGCCACCCTGGTCTACATCCTCAACGGCGAGCGCATCCTGGCGCTCAGCATCGTCTGCGCCGTCATTTTCTTGATCAGCGTCAACTCGGAGTCATTCCTCGACGCGCTGCCTTCTAACCGTCGCGCGTTCCTGCTCGCGACGCCGGAGAGCGTCTCACACGACGACACTGTGGGCGACGACGATGGCTGGGATGATGACGACGCGCTGAATGCCAGCGACGAAGACGACGACGCTGGCGGTGAGTACGATGACCCGGCAAATCGCCGCGAGATGAAGCTGCCGGAGTGGTATCAACAAGGGCCACAGCGAGCCGGTCAGGTGCTCGGCGACATTCGCGTCGGGCTTGGCCTCGCCGGGACGAGTGGCGGCAGCACTGCCGCCATGTGGGGGTTGGCTGCTCTCGCGCTCGCCGGTGGCGGGTTGGCCGCGCTGGAAGTGTTCTATGTCACGGGAGCTTTGCAGCTTCCCACCTTCTACCTCGGCCCGCTGCTGGCGGCCGAAGGTGCTGGTGGCGCACTGGGCGTGCTCATTGCCAAGCCATTCGCGGGACGCGGCTGGCGCATCGGCTTCCTTGGCGGCATCATCGGATCGGGCGTCGCGCTGATGGCGTTGGGCCAGCTGCCACAATTGCCTATCGCGCTGGGGCTCACCTTTGCGCTCGGCCTGTCGAACGCTCTGGCGCTGGCGGGAGCGCACCGCGCGCTGACACACAACTTCACTTCACTGGAGCGTCGTGCGCTGGCGGCGGCGGAGAACTGGGTCGGCGCGCTTTGTGGCCTTGCCGGCACTTTGATCATGGTGGCCTTTTACGAAGGCTCGTATCGTTCGGCGTCAGAGCCAAATCTCACGCTTCACTTGCCTACCTGGCCAATTGCCACACTCGTCTCGCTGGTCGGGGCTGGATTGGCGGCCGCGGCCATCCTCTCCATCGTCTCGATGAGCGTTAACTTCAGTCTGCCCAAGCCCAAGAGCGGCAAGGATGAGAAGGCAAGCTCCGGCACGAAGGGCCGTGTGCCAGGGAGCCTGCCCGCGCTGGACGACGAGGACGCCAGCGACTATTTGCCCGCGCTGGATGACGAGAGCGACGAGTGGGATGATGGCGATGGCTGGGATGATGCTGGCGGCGACGGCACCGGCTACCGCAGCGCCCAGTATCCCGCCACGGGCTACGACGACGCTTACGGCTACAACGACGAAGAAGAAGACGACAGCCCACCCGCCAGATCACCGCGCCGCCAGCCAAAGGGGCGCCAGCCACGCACCCGCCGCTAAACTTGATCAACCAGCCGCCTCGGGCATGCATGATATACTTTTGGCTAACGTAGTGGGCTGCTGACGAAGTGAGGCGTCGCGATGTCGATGGAGACCACGGCGAGCAAGGCACATACAGGCAATAAGGGAGCGGTGGCGCCATCGAAGCGCTCGCTGGGCCAGCTCGTGGCGATCAGCATCTTCTGGTTCGCGCTCAACTTCCACTGGACGGCTATCAACAGCTTCATCATCCCGCCGCAAGTAGTCGCCCTGCTCTACCGCGCCGCGCCTGCCGGCTCGCCCGCCGAGCAGACCGCCTGGGTCAATGATAACAAAGCGCTCGCGCTGGCTATCGTGGTCGCGCCCGGCCTCGTGGTCGCGCTGCTTGCCAATCCTTACTTCGGCCTGCTCAGCGACCGCACCCCTGGCCGCTTCGGCAGACGCCGCCCCTACGTCCTCGGGGGCACGCTGCTCAACGTCGTCGGGCTCGCAATCATGGCGCTGCTGCCCACCCTGCTCATACAGGACCATTCGGGTGTCGTGCTTTCGGCGAGCATGCTGGCGCTGATTGGTGGGCTGATGATCACGCAAGTGGCGAATAATGGCGCCGCCGCTCCATTCCACGCGCTGCTGCCCGATCTGGTGCCTGCCGAGCAGCGCGGCCTCTCCTCCGGCATCATGGGCCTCGCCTACTGGCTGGGAACCATCGGCGGCGCACTGCTGCCCTTCATCTTCGGGCTCAACTTCAAGCAACTGCTCGACGGCCAGCAGAGTTACGCCGCGCTGCAGCAGCAGATCGTGCTGGCGTACGCCGCCGTCGCCGTCGTCATCGTGCTGATGGCCGTGTTGACAGTCGTCTTCGTGCATGAGACGCCATGGCAGCCGGCGTCACTCCGACCCGCGCAACGCGCCGTAGAGTCACACACGCTTCGCGACCTGGGGCTGACTGTCGTGGCGGTGATCGTCATCTCGGCGGTGACGCTGAGCGTGCTGCGCGCCGCGACTGGCTCGCAGTTCAACGCCGATACGTTCAGCATTGTGTCTGCAGTCGCGGCAGTGGTCGCGGGCATCGGTGCGGCCCGCGCGTTTGACTTCCGCCCGCGTCGCAATCCCGATTTTAGCTGGGTGGTGTTGACGCGCATGATCCTCATGATCGGCGTCTATATCGTCCTCACCTACCTGCAATTCTACATGGCTGATGTGGCCCACACCGACCCAAATAAAGCCAGCAGCGAGTTTCTGATCGTGCTGACGCTGACCGCGACGCTTAGCACCGTCTTTGCCGGGTGGGCATCGGACCACTTCGGGCGCAAGCGCATGGTCTATATCTCTGGCGCGTTCATGGCGGTGGTGGGAGTGGCGTTCATTTTGGCGCCCTATCTGGTGCCCGGCCAGATCCTCACGCTGGCGCTGGTTGCTGGCGCCGTCTTTGGGCTGGGGTTCGGCGCCTATATCAGTGTTGATTGGGCGCTGGTAGCGGATGTGCTGCCTTCGGAGGCGACGTTTGCGCGCGACATGGGCGTCTGGAATATCGGCATCACCATTGCCGGCGCATCGGGGACGGTGATCGGCGGCTGGCTTCTTACGGTAGGCAAGACGACTGGCACGGTGGAGTTTGGCTACACACTGCTCTTTGCTGGTTTCGTCCTATTCTGCGTACTCGGCACCGTAACGGTGCGCTTCATCAAGGGTGTGGCGTGATGATGAGTGACTATCGCGGCGAGCTGCCTCCCGATGAGCTATCGGACGAATATGCCGCGCTCGCCGATGCTCGCGAGGTCATGCGCGAGGTGATCGGGCTCATCGAGGAGCTACGCGGCGCGGCGAAGAAGCTGGGCGACGCCGTCGCCGCCGCAGGATTTCCCGCGCGTGAGTGGGTAGGCCCAGACGCCGCGCTTGCGCTGCTGGGGGAGTCGTTCCCCGATATTTCGCTCGACGCTTTCCTGACGCGCGTGGCGGAATTTGCCGCCGGTATGGGGCCCGCCTGGCTGCGTGGCGGCGCCGACGAGATCGCGCGCTTCAGCGATGAGGTGCAGCTTCTCGATGAGGTTGCCCGTCCGCTGCGGATCTTCGCGCAGCACCAGCGTATGCTACCCGCAAGCGAGCGTGGCGAGTTGCGATTGGAGCGCGCGCTGGGCGATGGTCGCGTCGGCACGCAGCTCGATCTCATGGCGGGGTACCTGCGTGACCTCGACGCGCTCGCACCGTATATCGTCCCCCTGACCCCTTCGGAATGGGCGGCGCTCAACCCGCCGTCGCCAGCACCGGCCGCGCCGCCCCAGACCGGTCCCCAGCCATCTCACGCGCGATCTCCGCAGCAACAGCAAGCTCAACGGCCCGTTCCTGGTCCGGGCGCCTCGGCGGAGCTTCCTGCGGTTTTCTCCAAACAGCAATGGCTGCTCTCCTCTCAGCCGCACCCCGCTCAACCTGCTCCGCCGCCATATGCTCCGCCTTTGGAATCGGTGGAATATACCCACACAGGTGATACTCCACAGACATACTCGCGCCTGCGTGACTTCGCGCCCCCACCGTCCGCATCGGCTGCGCCGCCTGCCGGATCGTCGCATGTGGTCGTGCGAGTGCCGAATGGCCGTGGGCTGCTCGCCCTGCTGCTGCACCACAGGTGGCTGGTGCTGGGAATCACCATTCTTGTGCTCTCTGCGGGGACGGGGCTCCTCTCGCTCGTCGCGCTACGCACCAATGCCACAGCTCCAACGTCGCACCTGACGGCCACACCGGCCACCCTCCATCTAACCTGCACCGGCAAAGGCGCGTCCGCCACTCTGACGGTTCGCAACACTGGCAGGTCGCCCGTCACGTGGACGCTTCGCCCGCCCGCCGCACTGCGCATATCCGCGACGCGCGGCACGCTCAAGCCTGGCGCCACCGCGACGCTTACCGCCACCTCGACAAGCCATGCAGCCGCGCAAGGAACGGTGACCTTTGCCGCAGACGACGGCACGCTCACCGTGCCCTACACCATCTCATGTCCCTGAGCAGTCACGCTCATCTCGCCGTGTGAAGCACGTTGCAGATAGCCGCATACGTGTGTCACAAAGCCGCTAAATAAGCCGATTTCCAGTCATGCGCTGATTGACACGTTCGCTGTGCCGTGTTACATTATGCTGTGGTGTATCGCGCTGTATGCGATGTTTGTCGACGCACACGACACGTTCCACACCCGCAAGATATGGCGATGGACGACGATGTCCCAGCGACCGTGACCCACCCCCACGGACTTTAGGGAGGCTGTAGCGCATGCCCGAGTTTTTGCCGGTGCTCATTCTCATGGGATTGGCATTTGCGTTTACGATTGCCGTCACCATCGTCACCTTTGTCTTCGGACCCAAGAAGCCCACGCCCGAGAAGCTCGCGCCCTACGAGAGTGGCATTCAGGAGATTGACGTTCCGGCACGCCGCTTCCCGGTGAAATATCTGGTGACAGGCATGCTCTTCATCATCTTCGATGTGGAGGCAGCCTCGATCTTTCCGCTGGCGATTCTGATGCGCCAGCTCAAGGTCGTTGGGTTCGTGGAATTGATCGTCTTCGCG
>DASVOW010000910.1:0-4427 GCA_036383155.1 Ktedonobacterales bacterium | reverse complement strand
CAACGTGCACTGGCTGTGGCTGACAGGCTGCCGCACGTGCTTCAGACGTATTCCGGGTTACAGGAAGGAGCCCTACCTGCCCCAAGTGCCGCTGTGGCCGAGCTTCAGGCGTACTGGTAGCCGTGGCCACGCGATCGCGCTGCGCGGTACCGCGCAGCGCTGTGAGAAGTGGCTGGCGCAGCATGTCGTGTGCTCCCATCCGGTTGGAGGATGACGTCTCTGTTTGTATGCTATGACTATAGGAAGGTCGCCGGCAGACACTTCGGCACTCCAGGAGGGTGCGTCAATCGCCGGCTGGTACACAGGCGCACCACGCGCCATACTCCGCTGTTGAGCTAGATGTGGGGTGGGGGATCCATCTGGCTGGCTGCCTCAGGCCACGCCGACACGATAGGCGACGCTGAGCCCCTTTCCAACCGGAATGACCGTCTGCTCGAACTCCGGCAGCGCCCGCACAGCGGCGAGATAGTCCGCGATCTCCTGCGGGTGCGAGAGCACGTTATCCGCGAAGAGCAAGACATCAGCAGTCAGCTTGGGCAGCAGCAGCTGGAGCTGCATGGGGGCGCTGTAGCGGTCGGCATCGAAGAAGACGGCGTCGAACGGGCCGTGAAGCTGCTCGACGACTGCCGTGCCATCACCCTGCACCAGGTACACCCCGTCGCGCAAGCCAGCCTCACGCAGATGTGCGTCAGCAAGCGCGTGTTTCGCCGCGCTGCGATCGATCGAGGTAATGCGTCCACCAGCGGGCTGAACCGCCCAGGCCAGCCACAGCGTACTATAGCCATTGGAGGTGCCAATCTCCAGGACGTGCCGCCGGTGGCTGCTGCGGATCCACAATGCCAGCACTTCCGCAGTGGCGCGTTCCAGATTGAGCATGCGGTTGTCGTGCTCCGGCTCCTGCTGATCGTGACGCTGACCTTCAGCTTCTAGGGTGCTGAGCAATGCGTGTAACGCGCTCTCCATCCTCCGCTCCGTTCGCCGCGCCCCCACTCGGCTGTTGCTCGGTCGAGTCCGCCGGTCGTCTCCCCGCTCTGCTCTGCGTGATTCGTGCCCGCGCTCCTCGCGTGAGCATAGCACCCGGCGAAAAACGCGACAAGATGGTTGGCCGGTGCTGCCAGCATCTGAGGTGCGGCCGCGCGGTGGAGGGGATCAGCCGGCTGGTGGGTAGCAAGGTGCGCGTGGACACGCGCAGTGACCGGAGCGTTGGCGTTTGGGCGTTGGGGCGGGTCGAGCGGATGTCGTGCTTCTTCATGTGCCATCTCTGACGACGGCCAGCATGCGCTCACTACCACCCCTGTCGATGGGGTGCTCTGCGAATTGCAAACACACGCTTCAGTCGAGATCGCCGGTGTTTGGCTCCCGTGCATCGTGCCCGTGCCACGCCTGCTAGCAGCGCTGCCGCGCCTCGTCAGCAAGCGGCATGTTTTCAGTCGCTGTGGTGGCAGCCCCCCATTCGGGGCTGCGCTCACACACCGGAGTACACTCACGCCACTGCTCCGTCAGACCCAGTTCACGGGCGATCGTGGCCGCTTCCTGTTGCGCACGCTTGATTGTGCGTGCGCCCACGCGTACGAGATACCGCTCTCCCGCGCAGGGGAAGAGCCAATAGCGTGTTCCCCCCAACTCGAGATGGTCGCGGGCCGTCAACACGTGACAGTGGACGCGTCCACAGACGGGACACCGTGCTGACACGATCAGGCAAGACTCCACCGCAAGGTGCCCCTGAATGGTCGGCAATGTTGGCACGATGGGCAGGTGTGCCATGTCGTGTGCACTGCGCTGATGTGCACCGCCCTGATCCGTGTTCCGACGGCTGTTTTCCTCGACAGGCTCGTCCTTCACCATTCTGCTGCCTCCTCCGCCAGCGTACTGCACCCACCCGCAGGTATGGGCTGGCACCATGTCGTCGCGCGCAACGAGGTTGCTCGCGCTGCCCTGATGTGTCAGAGATGCCCGATGTGTCTGATGCTCGATCGAGACGAACAGTCTCTACAGAGTAGTATACCACATATGGCTGGTATCGGCCAATTAAATCGTGCCAGCATGCACGCCGGTTCCTCTCGTGGGAAGCGGCCGTGATGGTATGGGCTGCATGCAGAAGGGCTCCCGCGTCTGGTGCTGCTAGAGGCGGCCTGCGTGGCTAGGCGCGTCGGTCAAGGCTGTCTTCGCTCGGCGTCGGGTGAGCTGTGTGGTCGTCATCGCCGGGTGGTGCTGCCTGAGGTAGTTTGGGGCGCCCTCGCTGACGAGGAACAAGATGCTCGCGCCACCACGCCTCAGGTGCAGCCCATGCCTGCCCGATGCGAATCACCTGCGGGTCACCCTGCTGCGCGGCCTCGCGCGCGCGCCGACTGGCGGTGCGCTCTGCCTTGCCCAGCAGTTTTGCAGCCTGCCGGGCGGTCAGGAAGGAAGGCATAGTTTTAGTATACCAGACGTGCGGTACAGCCCCAGCCCGCTTGCGTGCCCTCGGTGGCACGATGGCGATCACGGGAGCCGCAGGATCAGTGGGGTGAGCGCATCCTTCCTGCTCAGCTGGTGACCGACCCCTGACACACCACGCTGGTGCTGCCATACCCGACGCCGCCAGCACGATCTGCGCCGGTTCCACCTGCCGTGCCTGAGCGCTGCGCGACCGAGCAACACGCTCCACCGCGCCCCTCACGTTGGCCACCGATAGACACTACACTTGCACTATCGCTCCGTCGATAATGCACTGTATACGCTTACGCGTTGGAGACGTCGGGAGCGTCGGGCGACGAGGCTGGTCGTGGAAACACGTCGACCGCCATGCACGTCATCCTAGCGGATGAGCATGGCATCGACAGGGCAGTGATACCAGTCTGGGACCAGCGGTGTGTGCCCACTGCGGGGCGTGTGCTATGTGTATTGCCTGACGGCGAGAGGAGGAGCAGCGGCTATGTCGCGCACAGCCGCTGCTCCTCTGCTCTGCTGACGTCTACTTGCTCATCCGTGTGATCCTGTGGATGGATAGAGCGAGGTCCGGGATGGTGCGTGCTGTGTTTCTTTGTCGTGTGGGTGTGGTGATGGCGCTGCTGGGCATCGCCTGCTTGCTCGTTGCGCCCGTCTTACCGTGGGCCCATTTGGAGCCCGATCACGCGCACCGCTTGGTGAGCGGCCCATCCTACGATGTCTCGCTCTTGTTGGCACTCACACGCCTTTATGTGCCGGGGTGGAGTCCCATACCGGCGCTATGCATCCTGTATCTACTTCCGTTGCTGGGATCGTGCTTGGTGGCCGTTGAAGGGCTGCGGGCCTGGCAGGGCAGCGCAGCGACTCGTTCCAGCAGCGCACGGCTGCTGCTTGGCATGGCCTGTGCCCTGTTCGGACTGGCTGGCATTCCCTGGGCTGCCGGTATTGCCGGTTTGCCTGGGGAGTTGTCTGCACCCATGTTGGTCAGCGTAGGCCCAGGCGCGGGCTTCGCGTCGCTCGGTTTCGCCGCGGCTGTGGCGAGTGGGGTGCTGCTGGCCGTCGGCGCGTTGCTGCACCGCTGGACGCTCAGGCGCAACGCCAGGCATGCTCCTGCCACGACCACCGGGTAACGTAACCCACGGCAGCCTCACCGCCGTGCGTCCGTGCGTCCGCGAGCAGCGACAGATCAATGACCGGCGCTGCACGTGTAGCGCTGTAAAACTTTTACAGCGCCTCATTGCTATCTCGGTTCATGCCTCTGCAGCAGCATCGCCGAGCACCTGACGGTACAGGGCGCGAATCCCAATCTCCAGGATCAACGCTCGCGCCTGGCCTGCGCGTTGCTTAGGATAGAGGCGCCGTGCCAGCGTCTCCAGCACGGCCGCCGCTTCGGGCTCGATGCTCGCGCTGATGCGCACACTGGCGCCCCACGCCGGCGGCGCGTCTTCTATTCGCCGATCGTCGCTCATACCTGCTCACTCTTGCTAAGGGTTTGGGCCGATGCTGAAATGCAGGCCAGTAGAGACTATCGCATAAAGCAGGGGCAGCTATGAACCGCATGAATAAGGCGATACCCCAGTACTTCCTCGTCATCGACTGGAGCGGCGACGATCAGGAGTATGTCGTGATCCTGCCAGAGTGGGCAGATCGCTATGCGATCGATCACGGTGCCATCCTGCGCTTTGAGATGCAGGTGGCGAAGGGGCGCGGGCGGATTGTGCCGCTGGGCTCGATTCAGCGCGTCATGGTCGAAAGCATCGAAGCGGCTGCGCAGTACGTCAAAGTCAAAGCGAAGGATCTGGGCATCAACGCGGATTGGCACGAGCACTTCGACGTCGCCGTGCTCGCCACCTACGTGGGCATCCAAGGAAGGCCCATCAGCAGGTGTGACCATCATAACTGGCATCGTCTCGGCATTGAAGAGTCAGCCAGTGCGGAACGACATCGCCATGACGGGGGAAATCACCATCATGAGGAAGGTGCTGCCAGTGGACGGTATC
>DASVOW010000909.1:0-2764 GCA_036383155.1 Ktedonobacterales bacterium | reverse complement strand
GTCCTCATCGAGACACTGCTCGCCGCCTTCGAGATGGACGAAATCCTCTACGAGTTGCGCGAGCACTCAGCCGGACTCAACTGTGGCCGCTGGGACTACATCTTCAGCGCCATCAAGAAGCGTCGCAACGACCCCAACTTCATCCTGCCCGACCGCGCCCAGGTCACCATGACCGTCCCCTTCATGCGCAACTACACCCTACTCTGCATCCAGACCTGCCACAAGCGCAACGCGCACGCCATGGGCGGCATGTCCGCCTTCATCCCCGTCAAGAACGACGAAGCCGCCAACGAGCGCGCCTTCGCCCAGGTCCGCGCCGACAAAGAGCGCGAGGCCACCGACAGACACGACGGCACGTGGGTCGCGCACCCCGGCCTCGTCCCCGTCGCGATGGAAGTCTTCGACCGCGTCATGCCCCAACCAAACCAGATCGACCGCAAGCGCGAAGACGTCCGCGTCACCGCCGCCGACCTCCTCGCCGTCCCGGACGGCACCATCACCGAAGGCGGCCTGCGCACCAACGTCAGCGTCGGCATCCAATATCTCGAATCCTGGCTGCGTGGCAACGGCGCCGTCCCCCTCAATAACTTGATGGAAGACGCCGCCACCGCCGAAATCTCCCGTGCCCAGGTCTGGCAGTGGATCCGCCATCCCAAAGGCATCCTCGACGACGGCCGCAAAGTCACCCTCGATCTCTACCGCCAGATCGATCGGGAGGAGCTAGCCAAGCTCCGCGCCCAGCTTGGCGACGAGCAATACAATGCCCGCGCCTTCGACCGCGCCGCCGCCATCTTCGACCAGCTCATCGCCAGCGACCAGTTCATCGACTTCCTCACCCTCCCCGCTTACGAACAACTCCCCTAACCATCACCCCGGCACCGGCGTCCTCTCCCCGCCCCACGGCAAGTGAGGGGACGCCGGCCTCTACCTCCACCACCCTCAAGCATTCTGGCCACTTTGGTATACCGTTCTGTTGTATTTCTCCCACGCCTGTTGCGGGGAAAGATGTGCCCAGTCAATGGTATACCCATATGGCCCGCGCACGATGGCTCTCGCAATCAGCGCCTCCATAGAGCCGTATACAGAAGAATACTGCTGTACTGAGAGAGCCCAACCGGCGCCGATCCGATACTGCCCCGATGTCCAAACAGTCTTCTGTACGTGGTAAGCGTTCCATTGGATTGTTGCCAGATCGCTGCCATGCGAGACAATACTGACTGCTAGGGTACGAGCATGAGGATCATCTCCGACCGTGAGCACGTGCCCGCGCAACGGGGCAGCATTTACATCATGCAGAATGGCAAAGTCTCGTTCCCTTAGGTCTTGTACCTTCGTAGCTGCTGTCTCATCAGAATGTGGAGTGAGCCCTTTAAATGCATTGCATGCATAGTCATCTTGCCCTTCCGTTCCCCCTACAATGACCCTGGCAACCGGATTGCGCTGACGCAACCAGATGTCCTTCAACATCTCGCGAGACATATCCATCGTGTTGCTGAGATACATCGACTGCTCGTAGTGCCGCATCGCCTCCGATCGTGCTTCGCCATCGAGATGAAAAGCGTCTGCGAGCAGTGGTATGATGCGCTCCGCCAATCCTTGATAATCCATGAAGTGCGCAATGCCTCCAATACCCCGGAAGGGAAAGTACGGAAGCTCATCGAATAATGAGCCAAGCGTGGCATGCACGCGCCACAACAACGCTCGAAATGGGATGTGCTGACGATCTCCGATGTCACGTTCTCCTGCGAAATCTAGATACGTCCATGCCTGCACACCTACGAACCCAACCGGGCAGTTCAGGTCGTCGAGTGCATCGAACGCCCCAATTCTCCCCAGCGCAAATACAAGCATGTCCTGATACCGCGCCCACCGCTCAATTCCTGGACTGTTCAGATGAGGCCACTCACGCTGTCCCTCATCCTTCTCTAGTGGAAGACCAAAAGCTGCCACCCACCTGCGTTCCAGGTCGAGCATACGCTCCAATGCAGACCGCAAGGGCAGCGCAAACGAGGGGTTGTTCAGGTGCAGGATAACCCTCATTAGCTCAGTGGTGCGCCACCAATCCAGCGTGACATCGTATGGATGCCCTTCCTGTTCCTCACAGGCAACGGAATCCCCTTGCGGGAGAAACTCAGTAAGCATTCGCTTCAACGTTGGAATCGCCCGCTCATCACGCATCCATCCCAGGCTCAGCGCCGCAGCCCAGCGCATATGAGGCACATCGTGCTGCAAATACGGCACCAACGCCTCACACGCTATGACAGTCTCCGCTTCACTCTGCGGCCAGCCAAGCAAGAGAAGCACAAATGGCACGAGGTGATCGGTGAGATCGGCTGCAGGCGGGCTCGCAATCCATTGCCGAGCGAGGTGAATAGCGCCATCGAAGCGCACTGGTTCTCCAGTGGCGTCCCACTCATCTAACAGCCAGTATTCTGAGCTAGGGTCTTCAATCAGCCCCAGCATATCAAGACTGTGATCAATCGCCTGGGACGAGAACGATGATGCCGGTAGGTCAGGCGAGGAAATCCACACTGGTGTCGTATCCTCAGAAGGCAAATAAGCATCTGAGTCATCGTATGTCATGCTCTTCATCCCCTCCTTGATATACTCATCACCACTAGGTTCCTCCGCTTACACTCTCGCGGCGTCTTGCATTCATGTCACTCACGATAGCAGATAGGCAGCCTCCGAGCAAGAGTCCGCATCAGCCGCCACCCATATGGAATTAGATTCACCTCACCGCTATAAGGAAAGATCGATCATT
>DASVOW010000908.1:0-2164 GCA_036383155.1 Ktedonobacterales bacterium | reverse complement strand
GTACCTCTCGATCTTTTGGCTGGATATGGCGGGCAACGCGCTCAACCTGTACGACCGCTTCACGCATTTTGACCTGATCCCGCATTTCCATGGGACGGGCGCGCTTACCACCGTGCTGCAGCACGTGTTCGACTGGCGGCCGCTTGGGGGGTTTGCGGCGGCGAATGGCATCCATGGGCTGCTGGAGGCACAGGAGTATGGCACGGATGTCTTCTGTGGGACGCATAACGTGCGGGGGTGGTGGGATTCGGCGGGCGACCTGATAGCGGGGCTGCTGGGGTCGGCCGTCTATGGTGGTATCTCGGCGGCGCGACGGTCGAGGCGATCCACTCGTCGGGAACGGCTAGGGTAGACATGCGCTGAGAGGGCGAGCAGGTCAACGAGCAGGGACGACTTGAGCGGCCGTCCCCGTCCACACGCGTCCACGAAGGCTGGAAGAACTGGAAGAATTGGATAGTGGCGGGCGTCTTTGTTCGCCACTGTTCGCGCGTTTTCATCCCACGGGTCAGAGAAGGGGGAGCATGCAGAGGACATCCCACCTTGTTGGCGTCCAGAGGACGGGATGCAGGGCGCAGATGTGTGAGATAGACCATAGTGATGAACTGTCGCATCCGATATACTCCGCCCATCATCGTGGGAAGCGGGGGGAGACCCCGAATAGTTCGCCTGGGCGTGCATGGGAGCGCTCGGGGGATGTGGAGAATACGTATGCGATCACGCGCGGGACTCATCACGATCGGCACCCTGGTCTCAAGCGCCATCATCCTTTTCGGTCTTGCCGGGTGCGCTCTCGGCTCGCCTTCAGCGTCGGTCGTCGGTACGCCCACACTGCCTGGCCCTACTGCCACACCGGCGCCGCCTCCGCACGCGCTGGCCTGGTTTCAGGAGGATGGCGCGGGTGTCGGCCAGATCTGGGCGAGTGTCAATGACGGACCCGCCCATCAGGTGACCCACATGGCCGCGCCATCGGGTGACTGCGTGCGCGATCAGCACTGGAGCCCACCGGTCTTCTCACCAGACCTCACCCATATCGTTGGCGGCTGGGGCAGCGGCGCATGCGGTGATGGCCCCGAGCAGGGCGACCTCTATGTGATAGACGCCGCTACTGGCGCGGCGAGCCCCGTGCAGGGGTTGACGTATCCGGCCAACATCTTGCTGTCCGTTCGCCAGGCGGGCTGGGTCAATAACACCACGGTCTGGTGGATCAGTGGCCAAACTGTGTACGAGTACTCGCTCGGCGCCGCGCATAGCACGGCCGTAGGCAATATCGCCAGCAGTAGCGGCAGCTCCTATACGTTTGCCGCGGATGCGGTGCTACGCGGAAACACACTCTTCTTTGCCACGATCTCGGGCACATCGGGCGTCACAACCCGCACCTTCGCGCTCAAACGCTTCGACATGACCAGTCATGCTGTGCTGCCAGGCTCGATCAGCCTGGGTTCGGACCACATCTGTGTCTGCTCACCAGGGGATCGCACGGAGCCAGGCTTTGACGTCTCGGCTGACGGCACGCACATCGTCTTTCAGCGGGTTACCGCTTCAGCGAGTGACAGTGGCGAGGGCATCGCCAGCTCACAGTTCTTCTATGCCAATGCCGACGGCAGCAGCGCGTCCCGCATCGCGAGCTATGCGACTTCATCGACCTTTACACGCATGCAGTTCTCGCCGAACGGGCAATTCGTCTCGATCGCTCGCGCCTTCCCCTCACCCTCGGTGCTGACTGCCAGCGTGACGTCGGCCGGAGCGAGTGGTGACCCAAACCTCCATGCCTACCATCCGGACGGCAGTACCTATGCTGTGTGGGATTGGCGTGGGGCGACCCTTTGGAGCGGCACAACCGATGTTGCCGGTGGCTCGACAGCGCCCAATGTGGAACGCTTCACTCTAGGCGCGGCTGCGGGTAGTGTAGGCGCCGCCAGTGGGAACAATCCATGGTATACCATCGGGCACTAGTCGCCGATGACGAGTAGCGCGCATGCAGGCATTGGCCTCCCGCTTACGTCGGGGAAAGCAGGAGGCCGATGGTGTATGGGATCGTCCGCCGTGCCTCCACAGCGGTGCGTGCGGTCGACGCGAGCGAATGGGCTGCACATTGGGCCGTATTTGTGATAGGCGCGCGCTTGCATGTGATGGCTTTGTGATGTCGCTGTGCAGTCGATCTGGT
>DASVOW010000907.1:0-2458 GCA_036383155.1 Ktedonobacterales bacterium | reverse complement strand
GCGAGGATGTGGTGCGCTTCGAGGGCGACAGGGTCGCGGTGGTGGTGGCAGAGACGAAGGAGGCGGCGCGCGAGGCGGCGGCACGCATCGCCGTTACATTCGAGGATTTGCCAGCGGTGACGGACCCGCTGGCGGCGCTTGCGCCCGATGCGCCGCTCGTCCATGCGGGGCGGGGGAGCAATGTGCTGCTGCATGTGCCGATTCGCAAGGGCGACATCGCTCGTGCACTGGCTGAGGCTGATGTGGTGCTGCACGGCGACTTCTCGACTTCGTGGCAGGAGCACGCGTATCTGCAGCCTGAGGCGGGAATCGCGTATGTGGATGACGATGGCCACGTGGTAGTGGAGGCGGCGGGGCAGTGGCTGCACGAAGATCGCCGCCAGATCGCCAAGATGCTCCAACTGCCAGAGGAGCATGTGATCGTGCGCTATCCGGCGATTGGTGGGGCGTTTGGCGGGCGCGAGGATCTCTCAATGCAGCAGTTGCTTGCCGTCGCCGCATGGAAGCTCAAGCGTCCTGTTGCGCTGCAATGGAGTCGCGAGGAGTCGATGGTCGCGCATCACAAGCGGCATCCATTTGTTATTCACTGCACGTGGGGAGCGACCAGAGACGGCACGATTACGGCGGTCGAGGCGCGGCTGTAGGCCGACGGGGGCGCCTATGCCTCCACTAGTGTGGAGGTGACGAAGTGCGCCACACTCTTTGCCAGCGGCTGCTATGAGATTGCGAATATCAGTGTCGACGGGTACGCAGTCTACACCAATAACATCCCCTGTGGGGCATTTCGCGGGTTTGGAGCGCCACAGGCGCACTTTGCCGCCGAGATCATGATTGACCGGCTGGCGGAGGCGCTTGGGATGGAGGCTGCCGAGGTGCGGCGGCGCAATATCTACCATGAGGGCAGCCTGGAGCCAACACAGCATCCTTTGCCGGAAGGTGTGAGCGCGCCGATGGTGCTCGAACGCTGTGTTGAGGAGGCGCGGGTTCGGTTCGGCTATGGCGGCCAGCGGGAGCAACCGAGCACGCCTCATCTGCGGCGCGGTGTGGGCATCGCCTGCGGCATCAAGAACATCGGCTATTCGTTTGGCTATCCCGAGCAGGCGACGGCGACGACTGAAATCTATGGCACCGCCGAGATCGAGCGCGTGCGCGTACGGATTGGCGCGGCGGATGTTGGCCAGGGGTCGCATCTGATCTTGCGGCAGATAGCTGCCGAGACGCTTGGGGTGCCGCTGGAGCGCGTGGAACTGGTGACGGACGACAGCGGACTCGCGCCGAACGCGGGCAGCGCCTCAGCCTCGCGAATGACGCTGATGGGGGGGCGGGCTGTGCATGACGCGTGCGTGGCGGCACAGGCGAAATGGAGCGAGCAAGAGATATACTTCGCCGAGGCGACGGTGCAGTTTCGTCCGACGGCGACCACTGTGCTGGATCCGGTGACTGGCAGCGGAACGCCGAATTACTGCTATGCGTATGCGGCGCAGGCGGTTGAGGTCGAGGTGAATACGCTTACCGGTCAAGTGGAGGTGAAGAAGATCATCAGTGTGCATGACGTGGGGCGCGCCATCAATACACAGCAGGTGGAGGGGCAGATCGAAGGGTGTCTCGCCCAGGCGCTTGGCTACGCCTTGCTGGAGAACTTCCAGGTGCGCGATGGGCGCGTTCTGACGCCGTATTTCAGCACGTACCTGCTGCCGACGATTCTCGATATGCCGACGGAGATTGTGCCAGTCATTCTCGAACTGGCCGATCCACAGGGACCGTTCGGCGCACGCGGGGTCGCGGAGATGCCGCTGGTTCCCTTTGCCGCCGCCGTTGCCAATGCTATTCACGACGCGACCGGCGTCTGGATGTCGCAGCAGCCGATGATCCCTGAGCGTGTGCTTGCCGCGCTGCGGCAGGCTGGGGCAGATGCTGGTGCGCCACGGCGCAATGCGTGATTGCTAGACGCATGTGATTACCTGAAAGGGGATGTACGATAATGACGATGGTGCGCATTACGGCAGGGCCGTTTGTCTATATGGCGCGTATGGAGGAGGCAGAGGCGCCGAAAACCTGCGCTGAGTTCAAGCGGCTGATGCCGTATCGGCAGAAGATCATTCACGCGCGATGGAGCGGCGAGGCGTGCTGGATTCCGCTCGGCGATTTCCGGCTCGATGTCTCATGGGAGAACGCCACAAGCTATCCGGCGCCAGGGGAGATCCTGTTTTATCCGGGCGGCTACAGTGAGACGGAGATTCTGTTCCCCTACGGGGCGACGCGCTTTGCCAGCAAGCTTGGCCAGCTTGCGGGGAACCACTTCCTCACCGTCGTCGAAGGTGGCGAGCAGTTGCGAGCGATGGGCACGCGTGTGCTGTGGGAGGGCGCGCACGATATCTTGTTTGAGGCTGTGGAAGAGTAATGGAGCGGGCGGTGGGTGAGCCAACCAGAGCGGCCGGCGGTTGAAACCGCGACCGGT
>DASVOW010000906.1:0-6003 GCA_036383155.1 Ktedonobacterales bacterium | reverse complement strand
TGCTGCAGCATCTGCGAGCGCTGTGGCACTGGCAGATTCGTGCCCCACACAGAGGGATCAGGTGCGATGTTCAGGTATTGTGAGGCGTCGTACGAAGCGAGCCCGGTGATCAAGCGGACAGTGGGGGTAGCAGTGTTGGGCAACGTGGTGAACAGCGTCACGCTGAGCTGATAGGCTGAAGCGACCTGCCCCGGCGTCGTGTAGAACGTATCGGTCGCCACGCCGCCGTCGGTATCACCCTGCCCGTTGATGCTGTGCCGGTGGATTGTGTTGAAGTCGCTGGCCCAGATCGGCAGATCATACCAGTGCGTCCAGCCGGAGTTCTTCTGGTTGACGCGCACGTGTACCTCCATCCAGGTTCCGGCGGGGGTCGTGGCGGTCCTGGAGGCGATGACGTGATTGATCGGCAAGCCAGTTGTATGGACGGGCGAGACCATCGTGCCGTAGAAGAACGAGCCGCCGTTGTAGTAGTTCAGCCCGTTCTTGTAGGTCCCCGCCGGGAGCGGATCGGTTCCGGCGCAGAGACCGGCCTTCGTATCGTAGCTCGTGACGCCCCCGTCCACATCTACGGACGAGCAGGAGAGGGAGCCGCTGTGACTGGGAGCAAGCTGCATGGCGAAGCTCGTTCCAGAACCCTTAGGCGCTACACCGTTCAGCGTCCAGGCGCCGAACGCCGCCGGAGCATCCTGCCGCCAGAGCTCATCATACTGGTAGCTGGCCGCATGCGTGACAGGAGGGTGAAGAAACGAGCTCACACCGAGATCGAAAAGGACGACCACCGCGAGGACGCAAGCGCCGCACCGCGCCAACCAGACTATTAGCCTGCTAGAGCGTGTCGAGCGCAGCAATTGTTTCACCTGGGCCTCCAATCTTGCGAACGACCACACGCCACCGTGCGCGTGGTCCACGTCAAGCTTCAGGCATCCGTCATGCGCTGCCTAGGTCGCGTGTGTAACTCCTCCTTCCAGACGCGGCGTCCATGTGTCACGAACGTCGCAACATCACTACAGCGGCCATGCGGCAAAAGGTATCCGCGAAATAGCGGCATATTGCTACGACGCAAGCATACCTACTCGCCTCACAAAACACCCCCGACGCCCCGGAGAGGCCAATCCATAACGCCGGCAGAGCGGGTCATAGGTGGGCCGCTCTCTGTAGAGCGCGCACGGTCGAGTGATCGTATGGCCGAGCGCCGCACGGAAAGATGCCAGAAGATGCCAGAAGATGATGCGAGGAGATCGGGAGACGGTAGGCAGCCGCCTGCTGTGCCGTCGTGATCGCACTCCGTCCACTTGGCGCAAGACGCAGCAGGATGCATGTCTGTTGACGATGCTCGGGTAGCGCTTTGTCTGTGCAACGCGGTCGGCGCAACGCGTTCTCTTCGTCTCGATCATCTCGAGCATCTCAATGGCTCGGCATAGCAAGCGATCCGGCCCCTGCCAAGACGCGCCGCGACGCCTCTTGGCAGGGGCTGTGTCATCATGTGCGCGAGACCACCCATACTGGTGGCCGGATCAACAGCGCGGTGACACAACCTGGGTCGCTGGTCTATACAACATGTCAAGTATACCATAATTATAAAGTAAGCTGACATATAGTCCTGGGAGATGTGTCACGCGAAGAAGGGTGGGGTCAAGGTCAAGGCCAATGACTGGCATATACCGCAATAGTCCGATCTCAATGTTAAGTAATGCGCTCAATATGACATACTATGTTAATAGCAATAGTTGACATTGCCACACCTCAGAAACACCCCCCGATGCTGGCCGCTGCGGCTACCGGCTGACGGCGCGATGTAGACGGCATAGATTGCGGAATTAGCACAGGATAAGTGGGGAATTACGATGCGTATCACGATGAAGGGTGACTATGGGCTGCGCGCCATGATCGATCTGGCGACACACTATGGCAGGGGTCCCGTGCCGAGCGCCGAGATTGCCGCGCGCCAGTTTATCCCGGAGCACTTCCTCGATCAATTGCTGATCACCCTGCGGCGCGCCGGGCTCCTCAAAAGCCAGCGCGGACCACAAGGCGGGCACATGCTCGCCCGCCCGCCCGCGCAGATCACCATGAGCGACGTGGTCCGCGCCCTCGAAGGCAACACCGCCCCAATGGAGTGCGTGCCCACTCCCGCGACATGCCAGCTCTCGCCCGGCTGCGCGCTGCGCGAAGTGTGGGTGCAGGTGGAAGATTTCGCGCAAAAGCTGCTGGAATCAACCACCCTGGAGGCCCTCGCCGAGCGCCATCGCCTGCCAAATCAGAAGCAGGAAGAAGAGGCGATGTATTATATTTAAGGATATTTGACTTTGTTGATGCGCACACTCTACTATATCGTGTGTAGCATCCTGGCGTGCCTGAGTGCTCAGCTACGCCAGCCACTAGGACAAGTACAGAGGAGCAGGGTATGCCGCGCTGGGCCAAAGACGCAACCGAACTGATCGGCAACACACCACTGGTAAAGCTGAATCGTGTCGTGCCGAATACCGCGACAGTACTGGCCAAAATCGAAGCGTTTCAGCCAGGCTATAGTGTCAAAGATCGTATCGGCGTCAGCATGGTCGCTGAAGCCGAGAAAGCCGGCATCATCAAGCCCGGCGCCACCATTATCGAGCCAACCAGTGGCAACACCGGCATCGGCCTGGCATGGGTCGCCGCCGCTCGTGGCTACAAGTGCATCCTGTTCATGCCCGAGACGGTGAGCGTGGAGCGGCGCATGGTGTTGCGTCGCCTTGGTGCGCAGGTGGTGCTGACCCCAGGAGCCGAGCGCATGAACGGCGCCATCGCTCGCGCCAAGCAAAAGCTGGAAGAGACCCCCGGCGCGTGGATGCCCCAGCAGTTCGAGAATCCCGCCAACCCCAAGATCCACCGCGAGACGACCGCCGAAGAGATCTGGGCCGACACCGAGGGCCAGGTTGACGCGCTCATCTCCGGCATCGGCACCGGCGGCACCCTGACCGGCGTCACCGAGGTGATCAAGGCGCGCAAGCCGAGCTTCCGCGCTGTTGCCGTCGAGCCGTCCGCGTCGCCGGTGCTCTCCGGCGGCCAGCCCGGCCCCACCAAGATCCAGGGCATCGGCGCCGGCTTCATTCCCGAAGTGCTCCGCACCGACCTGATCGACGAGATCGTGCAGGTCGGCGACGGCGAAGCAATCGAGATGGCCCGCCGCCTCGCCTCCGAGGAAGGCTTGCTCGTCGGCATCAGCTCCGGTGCCGCCGCCGTAGCCGCCGCCAAGATCGCCGCCAAGCCGGAGTACGCCGGCAAGGTCATCGTGGCCATCTTCCCCGACCTTGGCGAGCGCTATCTCAGCACCGGCCTCTACGACGACGTGCGCGAGTAGCCCGCTCTCGCCACGCCCGATACCGCGCCAGCGCCCCTGCCCCACCGCCCTGATGAGCGGAACCAGGGGCGCTCAGTCTCACTGTCCTCTACTGCTGCCACGACGACGCACTGTGTGTATTGCTTCGGCGGCCCCAACACGCCCACCCTCCACCTGAGCGTACCGACCTCGACGCTACTTCACTGTGATGCTAAATGACTGCTCCAAAACGATATTGGGGCACTTGCTGGAAGACGAGCACACTTGCCCTCCACCGAATACGAGCGATGCGTGGCCTACTTTAGCCGCGGTAAACTGCCAAACACACGCTTTTAGGCTCGTGTCGAGCCACCCGTTCCCCGTCGGCTGCTGCAAGACGGATGCTATGTCTTCAACAGCTAATCTCCAATGAAAGGCAGCTGACAACCGCACTTGCAGCGTCTGCCCCGTATGCAGCGTCACCGGCTGCCCCGATGTGTGTGCCGTCTCGCCGCCACCCTGGGCAATGACGTCTGCTTTCTTTGCCGCGGTGGGACTCTGCTGTGCTGCACAGCCATTGAGCTGAGTAGTGCCAGGAGTAGCCGGGATAGTCGTGGCCGTGGGGAAACTCTGGGTTGAGGTGCTTGTACCTGTGCCACACCCGGCAAGCATAACCGCCACTGCACACATGGCGATTGCGGCGACCAGTGACTTCAGCAACCTCCACCGATGAGGTGCCCGATATGTACGCGCTTGGCGCATAGTTACGCTATCTCCTCTGCTACAGAGATTCGTCCCCGCGTTTCAGATGCTGCTAGACTGCGCGTGTGCATGAATAGCGGCTTCCACCTCACGAACCTACCACGCCTGATCTCCGCACTCCCGGCTCACCATAACGACAACCAGCCGGGGAACAGCACGCACTGTACCAGACATACTCCTCTATGTCACCGCCTACCACCGTTGTCATCCTCAGCTAACGTCCTTGTGGCCACATAGTGCCTACTGCGCAGAGCCCCGTAAATCCGCCTGCTATGTTACCTCAATTTCTTTAGCCCGTTGTATGAGCATGTAGGCAATTACACCTCCACCACATCCTTCGGCTGCACTTCGATGGACATCTGTTGACAGCACATGCAATGCCTGCTCCACTGTCCACCAACTTGTAACGCCTGCTCGTATATTCCTGTGGTTTAGCAGGGTGTCGGTGGCTCCTCCATATTCCATGCGACTGTACTCCTGTATGGCCAGTTGTGGAGGTGTAGGGAACGATCGGCGATGATCGAAAGGAGGAGTATCCCGGCCACAGCGGCAAGCCTCTATCTTCACATGCTTGTTAAGACACGCAGTGCCCACTTCCCAGACACACAACATAGTGACTGCGCATGCCAGATGAGAGATGCCCTGTCCATCAGGTGCAGGTGCAGGCGCAGCATTCACTTGCAGCATTCACTTAAGGAGTGTATACGTGCAGTTGTTCGCGAAGATGTCACGCACTCTCAAGATTACTACTGGCGCGGTTGGTGTGGCTGCGGTCGTCGCTGCCGCACTGGTCGGCGGCGGTGCTGTATTCGCTAGCCCGGTTTCACCAGACGTGGCCCACCAGATCAAGGTGCATCCCGTCATCATGCAAGCGTCCAAGGATCCCAACGCCGTCCATTTTAGCTGCCAGGATCGCCCATTCGATGGCTCGTCTGGTCGTGCCCGCTGCTACCAGCCCGCGCAGATCCAGAACGCGTATGACGTCACGCCGCTGCTCAATGCCGGCATCAACGGCGCTGGCCGCACGATTGTGATCGTCGATGCCTACCAGAGCCCATACGTCGAGCAAGACCTCTCGATCTTCAACTCGACGTTTGGCTTGCCTGCGGCAAACTTCCATCAGGACGCTCCCCAAGGCCTGACGCCATTCAACCCTAACGATGGCAATCAGGTCGGCTGGGCCGAAGAGATCACGCTTGATGTGCTCTGGGCGCACGCGATCGCTCCTGGCGCCAATATTGAGTTGGTCCTGGCCACCAGCAACGACGATACCGCGATCTACAACGCCACCAAGTGGGCCATCGACAACAACAAGGGCGACGTGATCTCGCAGAGCTTCGGCGAGGCCGAGACCTGCATGGATCCCAACCTGCTCAAGAAGCAGCATGCGCTCTTCGCGGAAGCCGCTCAGAAGCATATCACCGTCTTCGCCTCCTCCGGTGACAGCGGCGCTTCGCAGTTCAACTGCACCGGCACTGCCGCAATCCTGGCGGCAAGCTCCCCGGCCTCTGATCCGCTGGTGACCGGCGTCGGCGGCACATCCCTCAATGCCGATAGCAACACCGGCGCCTACATCGGTGAGACCGCCTGGACCGAGCAGCTCTTCGGCTGCAACCCGCCCGCGGTAGCCAATGACGACATCAACTGCAGCGGCGGCGGCTTCAGCACGATCTACAAGCGCCCGTCCTTCCAGGCTGGCGTGGCGCATACGCAGCCACACCATCGCGGTGTGCCCGATGTCGCCTATGATGCGGGCATCAATGGCGGTGTGCTGACGCACTGCGGCATCTGCAATGTGGTCGTCGGCCTCGACCCCTCTGCCCCCGTCTTCTTTATCTTCGGCGGCACAAGCGCTGGTTCGCCGCAATGGGCAGGCCTCACCGCGCTGGGCGACCAGATGGCCCATCGTCGCCTGGGCTTCATCAACCCGGCGCTCTATCGCATCG
>DASVOW010000905.1:0-2419 GCA_036383155.1 Ktedonobacterales bacterium | reverse complement strand
CGGAGCAGATCTTTGAGACCGTCGAGGAATTGATCGCGATGGGTATCGACGTAGGCGAGCGCGTCATTGAGCATGGGAGCGGAGGATGCGCCGTGTTGGTTAGCCATGGGTTGGTCGCCTTCCTTTTCTCTGTGCTGGGTGCGAGTGCGGGCTGATAGCGTGTGTCTGCTGGCGGTGCGGCATGGGTGTGTACGAGGAAACGCCAGTTGCGACGATACTACCCATCGTAGCAGCCAGGATAGGTGCTGTCCAGAGAGATGAAGGAAAGGCGAGCCAACACGGGAACATCACGAACGCGATACAAGGGTCGGGGGTGGAAACGTCACACGAGCGGACTTAGCGGCAAGCGCGAAGCGGGGCCGATCCTCCATACTGTAGGGGTAGCGCGCCGACCACGCAATAACGCGCAGGCCGGGGCGACCAAAGCGCGCCCACATCGGCGCAGTGATGAACGCCCAGGAATTGTGCAGCTGGCCGATTCCGACGACAGCGGCGGGCAACGGTGGCAGCGCAACATGGCTGCGATTCACACGCAGCGTGACGAGCAGATCCCCTGCACTATCGGTAACGAAGCATTCCTCGCCTTCCCAGGTGAAGCGTGCCAATTCTTTCGGCAGGCCCCAGAGGCGACGCCCGCCCCACAGTGACGCGACACTGTTCACATAGAGATACTCGACGTAGACGCCAAGGCGGATGCCAGCACGGGCGGGGGTGCCGATGAGCAGCTCGTCATAGACGAGGGTGCTGCCTTCGAGGTAGCGGATGAGAGCGATCACACGTGAGCGCGAGCCGATGAGCGGAGCGAGGCCCACTGGCAGCGCGGTGGGGGCGTCGGCCTGGAAGAGACCCAGCCAGAGCTGTGCGTTTGCATGCCAGGGCGCGGGAGGATAGGGAGCCTCAGGTGGGAGGGTGAGACCAGTTGGCTTATGGTGATGGATGTCGTCAATGAGATGTGCCCCTTTGCTCGCTCTATGAGAGCATAGTGTCACGTGACACTGCGCGATACACAGACTCAAGGCTATTGCTGCGCCAGCACTTCCTCGCGGCGCCAGGTCATAGCGCCAAGTGTCAATACTATCAGGTCGAGAGCGAAGACGGCGAATACAGCGAGGAACTGCAGCCAGGGATTCCAACTCTGCAGTATGACCGCGAGAACGAAGAGGAGCGCCATCACGGGCAGGAGGAGGAGGCTGGCAAAGGTCTGCGCGCTATTGTAGGTGCGCACGCGTGAGGAGATCAAGCTGGCGATGGCAGCGCCGAGTATCGCCACAGATGGCACCAGCGCCAGCATTGCCAGCGCATGGATTGAGGGTAATAGCTGCAGCTTGTCTGGCCCTACGAGCAGCACCACCTCGACGAAGAAGCTCGCCACCGCGACAGCGGAGTAAAACAGTGCGGGCACTACCGCCCCGAGCACCTTCCCGGTGAAAAGGGCGACATTCGACGCTGGAGTGACCAGTAGCGGAGTCAGGCATCCTCGCTCTTTCTCCCCGGCGAAGACGCCTGATGCGATGCTCACCGCGCCGCTCGATGGGAACATACCGACGACATAGATGTAGAGCGCTAACAGCGTCCCGAAGCCGGCACGCGCGGGCGGTGTGGCAAGATGGAGCGCCGCGGGCCGGATCACAGTCAGCACGATGACGATTGGCACCACGAGCGCAAGAATCGAGCTTGTGATGACGGTCGTCCGGTCGCGCAAGGACTCAAGAGCGCTACGTTGCGCGATAAGCCAGGCGGCGCGAAGTGTAGATGGCAGCGGGTAGACGGTATGTGGCACAGTCTCGATCGTTTTGATTGCCATGGGTTAACCTCGCTTGCCCGCCGACATAGCGGGTGCTTCAACTGGTGCGGCTTCACTCACGGCATCCGGCGCAGTCATGATATCAGCGTAGACATCCTCTAATGTGCGCGTGTCGGTTGTGACGGAGATGATACGCGCGCCGGCCTCCACCAGGCGCTGGATAATCAGCGGATTGACGCTTTGCGGCTGTGACGTGCGATAGCGCAGAACGCTGTCTGTGGCGTCTACTGTGACGATGCCGCCGGTCGCAGTCTTCTCCATCTCGCGCACGAGCGACGCTCCGGGTGGGCACGGCTCGGCAAACTCGATGCGTGTAATTGAATCGGGCGAGGCATATGCGCGCAAGGCTTGAGGCGCATCAGCGAGGACGACGCGCCCATGCCGGAGGATCGCGACCTCATCGGCCAGGCGCTCCGCCTCGTCGAGATCGTGCGTGCAGAGGATGATGCTACGGCTGCTGTTCTTCAAGCCAACGATCATTTGACGCACGGCTCGTGTCGAGAGCGGATCGAGTCCTGACGTCGGCTCGTCGAGGAAGAGTGTGGAAGGCTCGTGCAGCAGGGCACGCGCCAGTGCAACTTTCTGTTTCATGCCCTTGGAGAAGCCGCTCATGCG
>DASVOW010000904.1:0-2903 GCA_036383155.1 Ktedonobacterales bacterium | reverse complement strand
TCCAACGACATCGACATGTTTGCAATGACTGTGGCCACGCGAATCTCCTTGAACTTTGGCTACGAGCGTTTGGTGTGCTATGTGGCAAGGGTTAGCAACCCAGCTAGAGCGTCAGCCTTCTGAGGCCAGCCGCGAAGAACTCTTCCACGCCACGGCCAAAGTAGTCACAGACCGGCTGTCTGAGCTCTTGACGGGGTTCCCTCGGAATTGAAGAACTCCACCAACACGGGAGCAAGAACTCCCACCGCAACCTCGTGTGTCTGACCTTCCAGGGTGCGCAGCTCGGCGTTGGGGATAACGTTTGCTAGCGCCTGTGCGGTGACGTGCATAAAGGGATAACTCTCAGAGCCATCCATGATCAGCGTTGGGATAGCAACTCTGGATGCTTTCTCGACGGGGACTGACGCGTCTTCACCCAGGACCGCAGCGTCGTAGGCAATAGTGGGAGCTACTGCTTCCCACATCGGCCACATAGGGTGCTGGCGCATTCCATCAAGGTGCTCGGCAGGCATCCCTAGCAGCATCATAAACAGCCCTACCGCGTCGCCGCGACGACCTGCCGCAAGCGTCTCCGCGAGCTGTTTTCTGAATTGCTTCCATGTTTGCCGGGCAGTGTCGTCAGAATTGTACGGCGGCTCGTACATTGCCAGTTTCTTCACCTTGTCATCGAGCTTGATTGCCGCCTCCAGGGCCAGGGCGGCACCAGAGGAGATGCCGAAGACGAACGCCGAACCACCCGCTTCAGTGATGAGGGCTTCGATATCTTCTATTTCACGCTGGACCGCATATGGCTGGGCATCTGTACTCTCGCCACGTCCGCGACGATCATAATGAAATACCGTGAAGTGCTCCGCCAGCAGTGGAGCCAGTTGCGCGGTCTCTGAGTCCATCGCTCGTTGCTCGAACGCGCCACCCACAAGGATGACTGCCGGTCCCTCTCCTAACTGATCGAATGCGATAGAGGTGCTATCGGCTGATTGTACTGCCTTCATGGCATCTCCCTTTGCTCATGTATGCATCAGAATCTTGCCAACATGTCGCCACGGTCAGCAACTGGCTGAGAAATAGCTTGTTTGTGGAAGTTGCACGATGTGTTCAACGATATGGTGGTGGATCGGTCCGCCCTATGCGAGAGCGGACCGATCATCGCCGCCTGGGCCGTTCAACCGAATTTTACGCGCTTTAGTGCTGTGCCAGATAGCGTCAGCTCTCTGACGTTAGCCGGGCGAGGAGCTCCTCCAGGCGCTCCATTCCTTCGTTGATACCGGTCTCCATGCCGGATTCAACCGCCGCGTCACGGTCCTCGACCGACTGGAAGACGGCGTCCTGGCGCACCAGCGTCTTGCCGTCGCGTTCTTCAAAGTTGACCGATTCAAGGGAGACGTGGCCTGGGGCGCCCTCGAACTCGAAGGTTTGGACAATGCCATCTGGGGATGGTGTGCCGTGGAAGACGCCGTGGAATCCGTACACATTGCCGGCGGGGTCGCGGTGGGTGTAGCGATACGTGCCGCCATCACGCACGTCGAAGCGGTCGATGGCCATGGTCAGCCGGCGCGGCCCGAGCCACTGCACGAGCAACTCCGGATCGGTGTAGGCACGGTAGACAAGCTCGCGAGGCGCGGCGAACTCTCTGGTGATCAGAATCTTTGGCATCCCTGGATCCGCGATGATCTGCGTTTTTGTTGTCGTCGCCATGTTGTGTTCCTTTCCGAGGGATGACCTCGACATTTCCTCAATGTGGTCAGTTGGTGCGATCGGACTGATCGGCTTGCAGTGTCGCGAGCAATTCGTCGAGCCGGTCGTGGCTCTCTGCCCAGTACTCGCGGTAGTTGGCCAGCCACTCGGTTGCTTCTCGGAGCGGCTGCGCCTCAAGATGGCTGAGGCGAGCGGTCGCCCGACGGATGCGTGAGATGAGCCCAGCTTGTTCGAGCACTTTGAGGTGCCGGGAAATGGCCGGCTGCGATACCCCAAAGGGCGCGGAGAGCTCCGCGACGTTCGCGTCACCCTTCATCAGCCGGGCGAGAATCTCGCGGCGGGTGGGATCGGCGAGCGCACCGAACACGACGCTGAGCTGGTCAACAGCCATGCATAAACACCCCCAATCCATAACGATCTTGTTTTATAACATATATGTTATATATATCTGATGCTGGAGGTGTTGTCAAGTGTCGGGATGGCGTCTTCGCCGATCTGCGCGATCTGGCTGGGTATGCCGCACTGTTGTATGCTTAAGCCTGAGATTAAACGTGAATATCTGTATGGGGGATGGTGTGTTGCATATCAGCGGCAGGCCGACTGGTGTCGCTTCGCATTCTTCCGCCCCTGAGGAGGAGGATACCTATAGCTCGAACAGCGTATTATGACCGCATCGCCAGACAGTGGCACCGCGTCACCGGGTATCATGGTGGCGCATTCAAACGCTACGTATTGAACGACCGCATCCTTGCGCGTATCGAGGGGATCGAGGGGATCGAGGGGCGGGCTATTCTGGAACTTGGCGCCGGAAACGGATATTTTGCGCCACTACTGCTGCGGCGCTTCTCTGGCCAGCAGCCCGCGCGTCTGGTCATCAGCGATCAATCGCAGGCGCAACTCGACACTGCCCAGTCCGCATTTGGCGTTGATGGGGCGGAGTATCTGTTGCTCGATGTGCAGGATGACTTTCCCCTCCCAGATGCCAGTATCGATCTCATCCTGGCGATCATGTTGCTGAATGAGCTACCGACGAGTGCGCTCCAGGCGGCAATGCGCGAGAGCCGCCGCGTGCTGAGGCCTGGCGGGTGTTTGATCGCGGCAGTTCCACATCCAGCGTTTGTTCAAGCGCTGGCAAAGAAGGGCGCACTGACCGACTTCGGGCGGGGGCTCTTTGCGATGCCGAGCACTGAGGGTTTGCGCTTGCCTGT
>DASVOW010000903.1:0-4409 GCA_036383155.1 Ktedonobacterales bacterium | reverse complement strand
GGCAGGGTTGATCTCTTCGACGAGGCGCGGCAGATCACCTTTCATGTGGCGGCGACGGCGCTGGCCGGTATCGATCAGCCTGACGAGGTGGCGCGGCTGCAGCAGCTCTTTTATAAGCTGATCCCCCGGATGATGATGGGCGCTAGCCAGGAAGAGTATGAGCGGTTCGAGCGGGAGGCGGTGGAGGCGCGCGATGCGCTCGATGCGATCTTGCTGCGCCTGATCGCGGAGCGAAGGGCTACGCCTGAGAGCCAGGTGCATGATTTGCTGGGGATGATCGTGCATGCGCGCGACGAGCAGGGGGTGGGGCTCACGGATGAAGAGGTGCTGGCCCATCTGTATATTCTCCTGGTCGCTGGACATGAGACGACGACGATCCTTGGCGCGTGGACGCTCTACTTCCTCGCGACGGAGCATGCGCAGCGGCAGCGTGTCGAGGAGGAGCTGCGGTCGCTGCTGGCCGGCTCGTCCAGTGCTGATAGTCCGCTCTCGGTGGAGGCGGCGCGCAATCTGCACGCGCTGGACCTCTTCATCCGAGAGACGGGGCGGCTGCATTCGCCGGTGCAGAATGTGCCACGCGGTGTGGTGCAGGATGTAGAGTTCGCGGGCTACACGATACCGGCGGGAACGGACGTGCGGTTGGCGCTGGCGGGATGTCACCGCATGGAGCGGTATTTCGCGAACCCAAACACGTTTGATCCTGACCGCTTTGCGCCGCCGCGTGAGGAGGATCGCAAGACGCCTTACTCGCTGGTGACGTTTGGCGGGGGGCCGCGCCTGTGCATCGGCGTGAACTTCGCCAATATCGAGGTGAAGGCGCTGGCGGTGGATGTGTTGCGCCGGTATGAGCTGACGCCCGTCGAGGCGTATCCGCCGATGGATATGGGCTTTATCACACTGACAATACCCGGTGGCATCCCGATGAAGGTGACGCCACGGCGGTAACCCTGAGTTTTTGGACACATCCCCTCGATCTATGCTAGTGTGTGTGAGCATTACTTTTTGGCATGATAGAGGAGATAGATTGACGTGGCTTCACGTACACCCCGCAAGGGTATAACTGACGGCGCGACTGGTGGCGCCGCCTCCACTGAGGCATCTGATACGACTACCCCGCATTCGCGCCTGGCTACGGCGCTGCGCACGGCGACGTGTGGTGAGCTGACGGCGGCTAATGTCGGTCAGCGCGTGACGCTGACCGGCTGGGTGGCGCATCGCCGGGACTATGGCAAGCTGATCTTCATCGACCTGCGCGACCGCTATGGGTTGACGCAGGTGGTGTTCGATCCGGAGCGGTCGCCGGAATCGGCGAAGGCACATGCTGTCGCCAGCGAAGCGCGGCTGGAGTATGTGTTGCGGGTCGAGGGCGTGGTGGTGCGGCGGCTGCCGGGCAAGGAGAATCCGAACCTGCCGACGGGCGAGATCGAGGTGGAGGCGCATGCGGCGACGGTGCTCAATCCCGCGAAGGTGACGCCGTTCCCGATCGCCGATTATGTCTCGGCGGAGGAGCCGCTGCGCCTGCGCTATCGCTATCTGGATCTGCGCCGTGGGAGCATGCGCGAGAAGATCGAGCTGCGGCACCGTGCGGTGAAGCTGATCCGCGATTATATGGATGAGCGCGGCTTCCTCGAAGTGGAGACGCCGATCCTGACGAAGAGCACGCCGGAGGGGGCACGGGACTATCTGGTGCCGAGCCGCCTGTATCCGGGCGAGTTCTACGCGCTGCCGCAGGCGCCGCAGCAGTTCAAGCAGTTGCTGATGGTGGCGGGGATCGACCGCTATTTCCAGATTGCGCGGTGCTTCCGCGATGAGGATCTGCGGGCTGACCGCCAGCCGGAGTTTACGCAGCTCGATGTGGAGATGTCGTTTGTCGCGGAAGAGGATGTGATGGGCCTGATCGAGGGCCTGTTGATCGATCTGATCCAGACGACGACGAAGAAGCGCATCAAGCAGATTCCGTTCCCGCGCATCAGCTTTGCGGAGGCGATGGAGCGCTATGGCAACGACCGGCCGGATCTGCGCTTCGACCTGCCGTTGGTGGACCTTGGCGATCTGGCGCGCGTTGGGTCGTTCAAGGTGTTTCACGATGCGCTGGATCGCGGTGGCGTGGTGAAGGGGCTGCGGGTGCCGGGGCTGGCGACGGCGACGCGCAAGGAACTGGACGAGCTGACTGAGTTTGCCAAGAACCTGGGCGCGAAGGGACTGGTGACGCTGGCGCTGCTGCCGGAGGGCCCGAAGTCGCCGCTGACGAAGTTTTTGTCGGCGGAGGAGTTGGGCCAGATCGTGGCGCGCATGGGCGGCGAGACTGGCGATCTGTTGCTCTTTGTGGCGGACACCGCGCAGGTGGCCAACGATGTGCTGTCGCGGTTGCGCAGCCGCATGGGCGAGCGGCTGGGCTTGATCGATCCCGACGAGATGGCGCTGTGCTGGGTGGTGGATTTCCCGTTGCTGGAGGTGATCGAGGAGGACGGCAAGCAACGCTTTCATGCGACGCATAATCCTTTCTCGGGGATGAAGCCGGGCGAGGAGCCATTGCTCGATAGTGATCCATTGAAGGTGACGGCACGGCAGTATGACATCATCGCCAATGGGTATGAGATTGGCGGCGGCAGCATCCGTATCAACGTTCCCGACTTGCAGCGCAAGGTGTTCGAACTGCTGGGGCTGTCGGAGGAGCAGATTACCGAGCAGTTTGGCCATATGCTGGAAGCCTTTGAGTATGGGGCGCCGCCGCACGGTGGTATCGCGCTGGGCATCGACCGTCTGGTGATGCTGCTCGCGGGTGGCGATACGATCCGTGATGTGATTGCGTTCCCGAAGATGCAGAACGGGCAGGATGTGCTGATGCGCGCGCCGTCGCCGGTGACGGAGGAGCAACTGCGCGAGCTGCATCTGCGGTTGCGCGAGCCGGAGCGCAAGTAGGGAGACCTCTCCCCCAACCCCCTCCCCGCGTCGGGGAGGGGGCTTTTGGTGTTTGCCGGATTCATTGCTGTGGATTGCCGATTTTGTTGCCGGAGTCGTTGCCGGGGATAGTGTCGTTTGCATTGCCCGAATGGTTGCCGGAATCATTGCCGATTTTGTTGCCGGGATTGCCGGAATGGTTGCCGGAGGCGGTGGGCGCGTCCGTGCGGGCGTCCTTGCCTGCCTCCTTGCCGCCGCTGGTGGTGCGTGGACGATTGGACGCCCGGTGGTGTGGGCGCGGTGAAGTACTACGCTTGCCGGATGAGTTGTCGATTTTACCTAACCCCCTACCCCCTTCCCTTGGAGGGAAGGGGCCGTGCGGCGAGGGTGGTGGCGTGTGGGCGGTGATGGCGTTGCCGGACTGGGTGCCGGAATGTTTGCCGATGGTCTTGCCGGATTTGTTGCCGGAGTATTTGCCACCTGTGCCTGAGGGCGGGGTGGGATCGGGGTCGTCTTCTGGATCGTCGTCGAGATCGTCGGGGTCGTCGAGGCGGCGCCCGTGGGGGAGGAGCACCTCGCGCCAGCGGGTAAGCGGGGCATTGGGGTCGATCTTGATGTTCCAGGTCTCCATGGGGCCCTCGGGCAGCGGGTCGGGCAGGGCGCAGTAGAGGCGGATCAGGTCGCGCTGGCGCTTGGTGAGGCGCGGGATGACGTAGGCGTCTTCCTCGGCGATGCGCTGGGCCCGCGCCGCACGCCGGAAGTCTCCGCTGGTCGGCAGGGGCTTCGTCTCTTCCTGGGTGGGCTGCTTGGGTACTGCCTTGGATTCGGGTGGTTGTTTGGGTGCGGGTGGTGGGGTGACGGCGAGGAGGCGGTCGATCTGGAGGTCGGCACGCTCGGCGAGGGCGAGGGAGCGGGTGAGGCCGCCGATGATGCCGGGCAGCATATGGTACATGGCACGGAAGGCCGGCGAGAGCGGCCCACCGGCCAGCGCCAGCGTGGACATGGAGACGTGGTCGGCGTCGTCGGGGTATTGCGTGTGGAGCAGCAGGCGTTCGCTGAGGCGGGCGAGGAAGGGGTCGAGGGTGGCGCGGAGCTGGTCGTGGAGCGCCCAGGCGGCAGCACTGCGGGCCCGGTGGCGCTCGACGGCGAGGGTGCGCTGGTGTTGGAGGGTGGTGAGGGTGGCGGACCTCACCCCCTGCCCCCTCTCCCACAGGGAGAGGGGGGATGCGGCGAGATCGGTGGCATCGCCGGCATTGGTGGTGTCGGTGAGGTCATCGAGGGCGGGGAGGGCGTTGAGGTCCTGGTTGGTGTGCTGGATCCAGTAGCGGATGGTGCGCTCGGGGACGTGGAGGTGGGCGGCGATGGCGGGGGAGCGGTAGCCCTGGAGGTGGAGGGTGTAGGCGCGGTCGCGTGGGGGGTCGGCGGTGGCGGGCACACTGGTAGCCGGGATGAAGGGTTCGGCTGTGGGGGAGGGCGGCATGGGGTAGCTGGAGGTATACGTGTCGCCG
>DASVOW010000902.1:0-3594 GCA_036383155.1 Ktedonobacterales bacterium | reverse complement strand
CATTTTCGTTCACCATCGCCCCGACTACTGGGAAAACCCCGAGACATTCGATCCAGACCGCCTCCTCCCACCGCGCGACGAAGACGCCCGCACGCCCTACGCCTTCGTCGGCTTCGGCGCCGGCAAGCGCAGCTGCATCGGCTCCGGCATCGCCCAGATGGAAGTCAAAACCCTGCTCGTCAAGATCCTGCGCCGCTTCGATCTCACGCTCACCCCCGGCCAGGACACCCGCCCCATCTATCTCCCACTGAGCCGCCCCCGCACGCCCGTCCACATCACCTACACTTCCCGTTGACACCCCAAAGGACTCCCCATATGCAAGCGACCGACACCGTTACCAACGAAGCCTCAACTGCTGAGCGCGCCATCTACCGCGAGTACGAGCGCCAGCGCCGCCTACGCCTCGCCAGCATCATTGGACCCCTCTTCACTGTACTGCTGGCTCTCGCCCTGGTGTCACTCGCCATCGAATATCTTGTGCAGCCCTCTACCCCCCTGCTGCCGATCCCCGTCATCCTTATCTTTGCCCTATGCTTCCTGCTCTACGCTACTAGCATCGTCTTCGTCCGCCGCCGCCAGGACGTCCCCGCTGCCGTGAGCATCTCCGCTGGCACATTCATCATTGTCACCACATACCAGGCATCGAGCGTCCACATGCAGGGATTCGACCCCCTCGCCCTGGCAGTCTTCGGCGGCTATCTCACCACCATCATGCTCGCCGGACTCATCGGCACCGCCCCGCTGCTGATTGCTACAACACTCGCTTGCAACGCCGTCTCCATCTGGCTGCGCTATCTAGCGCCTCCCGGCGGTGATCCCGCCATCGTCGACCACATTCCCATCGCTATCTCGTCGGCGATCACCCAGCAGTGGGCCGTCGCTGGCGTTATGTTCGCCGCTGCCCAGGGCATCCGCCGCACCCAGCGCGAGCTTGGCGACGTACGCGTACAATACGAGCGTGCCCGCCAGCTTGACGCCCTCAAAGACCAGTTCATCTCCTCAGTCAACCACGAGCTACGCAACCCGATCATGGCGCTTCAGGGCGCGCTTGAACCCCTCATGCTTGGCATCGAGCGCGGCTTCTCCAAAGAAGAGCTGCTGGACCTCGCCCGGCGCGGCAATCGCATCGCCGATCACGTCGGCAGCATCGTCACCAGTGTCCTCGAAGCGCGCAACCTCACCAGCGCCCACCCGGAGCTGCCCCAACCCATCCGCGTATACGATGCGGTCGTCGAAGCGGCGCTGCTGCTGCCGCCGGAGCCCGAGACCACCCAAGCGCGCGATCTCCACATGCGCATCTCCTCCGACATCGCCGTGCTCGCCCCCCCGACACCCTTACGCCGCGTGCTCGCCAACCTGCTGAGCAACGCCATCAAGTACTCGCCCCCCGGCTCGCCCCTCGACATCACCGCGCAAACCGTCGAAACCCCGTCCCCAGGCCGCAGCCACGAGACACAACCCACGGTGCAGATTACCATCCGCGACTTCGGCCTCGGCATCCCCCCCGACAAGCAACCCCTACTCTTCAACCGCTTTGTCCGCCTTGAACGCGATCTCGCCTCCCACATCCCCGGCAACGGCCTCGGCCTCTTCCTCTGCAAACAGCTCGTCGAGAGCATGGGTGGACGCATCTGGCTGGAGAGCACCGGCAACGTAGGCGGTGGCACCGCCGTCCACATCCGATTGCCCCACGCATCCTCAGCCGCCGCACCGCAAATCGCGCTCGCGTCCCACTCCCCTGTATGACTCCAATCACATAGTACAGCAAAGAAGAAGCATGATGGACAATACCAGCGAAGGCGACCATTCATATACCAGCATCCCGGCCTCGCCCACTTCCAACCGCCATTCGCCAGCGCTGCTCCCATTGTTGACATTGACACTGCTTGTCGCACTCACCGGATGCACTCCACTCGGTTCCAGCACGCGACCTCGCACTGCTCCCACCGCCACAACTACGCCACCTCCACCTCAAGCAACCGTAACCGTCACCGCCGTAGAGCAAGGTAGTATTGCTGCGAAGAACGCAGAACTCCTCGCCACGGCCACCATCACCAATCACACCGACGCGCCCATTTTCATTACCAGCATCGACTGTCCTCATCCCACCTTGCAACTTGAACTGCGCGATGCATCAGGCGCCACACTGTGGCATAACGAAGATGCCTATATGACTTGTCCACTGCCTGCTGCATATCCGAGTGATACGTGGATCGTCGCTGCCAATGCTTCACTTGACCGACAAATGAGGGCAACGTTCTTCACATCCTTGCCTTCGTCGCGCTGGATCTCGCCAGCAAGCCCTGCATCTCTTCGTGCCGGTGTCCCCTATACGGTCGTCGCAACCGTGCGGCAATGGCATCAGGGCAAGCTAAGCGACATTGGCAACCCAGCCGTCCCGCAGGGGACGAATGTGACCGGCGAAGTACTAATAACGTTCCCATAACGCACCCATCCGCTCAGACGGATTCCACCTCAGTGGTGAGCGTTTGGCCATGGGGTCGATTCCTGCCAAGCCAGACGTGTGCGGAAGGCTGCCCCTCTGCGGATGTCATTCCAACCTCTTAAGCGGAGATGATACCATCCCGGGCCGACACCCACGACGGTGGTGCGCGTCTTGCCACCAGTCCCTATTGGGTGCTGGATGGATGGCACGAGTACGTGGCGATTCCCGAAGGAGCGGTCGCATGTCTCTACCGACGGTGATCTTGGATACGAATGTCTTCGTCGCGGCCGGGTTCAATCCCCACAGCGCGTCCGCGCAGATTGTGGACGCCGTGAAGCAGGGACAGATACGGATGGTGTGGAACGACGCGACGCGCCGCGAGATCGAACGGATCATGCGGCAGATCCCCCCGCTCCGCACATATCCTGTTGCGGAACTCTTTCGTCCCGAGGATCGCTTCACCGGCGCGACCCATCCCGAGCGGTTCGGTGAGATCCCAGATCCGGATGATCGCAAGTTTGCCGCCTTAGCCCACGCCGCCGGTGCCATGCTGATCTCCAACGACGACCACCTGCTACGGCACCGCGATCACATGGAGGTGACTGTGCTCACTCCCGCTGAGTTTTTGCAACGCCAGCAGGGCACCAACAAGGCGCACCGGCGAACGCCCAGACCCACCTGATGCAACAATCCCGTTCGCCCGTGCTTCATGCCACCGGCCAGACGTACAACTACTCTGCCGGAATCCGTATCACATCTTCACGCGCACTCGACGCACGCATACCCTGATACCAGATCGACCTGGATTCTTGGGGTATGCCGGGGCTGTTACGCCCCGTCCCCGCGCGTGCTCCGGCCAGTCATGGCCAAGCGCGCTGACCACCAGCACCCACAGCAATTTGGTATGAAACGTCTCCGGCTCAGAATGCGCCCGCTGAAATCAGGGCCTATTTTGACAGCGTACGCCGCTAAACTTGAAGAACACTACCCTTGATCTCGAGAACGCGCGTGTGCCCGGAGCAACCGATGAGGAGAGGATCATAACATGAGAACGACTTCGAGCTCCCCGTCGCACACCCACATCCGCCTTCAACTCTCGCGCGGCCGCTTCCTCGCGGCAGGCGTTTTCGCTGGCAGCGTCAACGCGA
>DASVOW010000901.1:0-3133 GCA_036383155.1 Ktedonobacterales bacterium | reverse complement strand
TTGATCGTCTCACTAAAGATAACAGCGCGGCCCGCCCAAAGTAACATGGTGAGATGGGAATACTCGTATGCCCGCTCGTCAATGACCTCATAAGCAGCGGAAATGCCGCCGGTAATCCCAGATTTCACGGCAAATTGGTCGTGATGTGACAAATGAGCAAAGAAAAAAGGAAAGACGTGCTGATATCCCGTCCTTCCTATGCCTCAGCTAGAGATGACGGACGGCAACGTTCTGCAACTGCATCCTCAAACGCCTGTCCGTGTTCATGGCAGGGGATCCACCAATCTCGACCGGCTACAATAGAGACGCGCCTCCACCGCTCTCGTTACGGCTGAAGGCGCGCTCTTCTTCCAACGTGCTCACTCTAGGAGCAGTAGCGTAACACTTCTTGTACGAGCAGCACTCACACGACGCGCATCACCCGGCCAGTGTCCAGGCAATGGCACCGTCCTGAGCCGCATGAGCATCCACCGGCTTGACCACCGCTCCATCGCTGCTGACGAGTGTGACGCCCGAGGAACCGACGAGCGCCAAACCCTTACTGTCGCTCGCCCAGAGCAGCGTCACAGCATCACCCGAGGCCTCCACAGGCATCTTCCCATTCACAGCACCGTTAGCGATATGCAAGCTCACGATGCCAGCGTCAGTGGGCACCGCGAGATGTGCGCCATCTCGCGACCAAGCAGGCGCGCTCACAACATGGCCGAGGTCATTCACGATAGACACACCCGTCGCGGAGGCGCTCCATGGAGACCACAATCCAAGCCGCCCATCCACCGTCACAAACGCGGCTCTATCACCTGTCGGCGACCATTGGATCGTGCGTACCTCGCCTTGCGGAGAAGCCAGCAATCCAAGGCCCGCGGCATGCGCCGAGACGGTGTAGAGTGTCGGATTGTCATTGACCGGCGCCACTGCCCATGTACCGCCATCATGGCCGCCAGTAAAAGCGACTGCCGCGAAGCGCATGCCCGCAGGCGTGAGCCGCAGCACCTTCGCACTGCCCTGTGGCGTAGGTGTAGAAAAGATGGCAGTAAATGCGCTACCATTGCGCGTTGCCCAGGTGAGTGCCGGTGAGACAGTATCAGGTAACCAGATCAAGCGGTCCACACGAGCGAGCGCGTCATCCGCGTCGGCCTGCGCGGCGAGGCGAGTCACCTGCCTCATAACCGTGTTATAGCTGAACACGCCCTGAGCGCCATTCTCTATGCCCGTAAATGCTATCTGCAACCCATCAGTGCTCCATGTAGGCTGCGCAATCACTGCTGCCGAACCAGCATCGATGACAGCATCGTTCGAGCCGTCAACATTCACGAGGTGCAATGTTGTCGCGGTCGTGGAGACACCACCAGCCAGATACGCGATCCGTTCACCATTTGGCGCCCATGCAATGCCAGTGTCGATCGCTGCGCCCGCGCCTGTCGCCCAGAAGGCCGCATTGACCTTATCGGCGCCGATAACCTGTCCCACGACATGATTATTCTGATCATCACTGCGAATGACCAGTAACCGCCCACTATGCTCGTCGACATATGCCACCAGCGTGCCGTCCGGAGAAACACTCCAACCACCCACGAGCACTCCCGCCGGCGTGAGTCGCTGTGCCACCTGTGGACCCGCCTCCGGTGCGCTCCAGAGAGCTCCATCGTGCTTATAGACGACGCGCGCGCCCGCTGACAATGGTGCGCTATTCTGTGGCGGCGCGCCGTAGGTTTGCGTCACACCCTGGCCGGTTGTCCCCCCTGAATGGAAAAAACCCTGCTTGACCAGCAGGGCCGATCCCAGGATGAGCGCCAGAACTGCGGCAGTTTGCAGCGCGACACGTGCCAATCCTGGGACACCACGTCTGCCGCGTGCGGCCACGGACCCAGGAGATTCACCCTGCACCACAACTGGCGGAGCCGAAGGGTTCGCCTCGATCCGCGCTACCGGGCGCAACGCTGGCAGCACGCCGCCGCGCTCACTCCGCTCACGTGCACGAGTGATAGCGACAAACTCAGGCGATTCGACGATACGGGCATATAGCTCTTCTGGAGGCGCCACACGCGGCTTCTGCACCAGAAGGACATCAAAGCGACGATAATCTTCAAGAACCGCCTGGCAGGCGGCACAACTCTGCAGATGCGCCTCAACCTCCCGACGGTGCTGTGGGTCTAGCATATCGTCGAGATAGGCGCTGAGGAAATCCTCGGCCTTCTCGCAAGTCATCGGGCAACGCCTCCCCCCTGTTCCAACGTGCGATAGTGCTCCCGGAACGAGTGCCGCGCGCGGGACAGGTACATTTTGACACCGCTCTCCGCGATATTCAGGGTGGCGGCAATCTCCGCGTAGGAGAAGCCTTCCTGTGTGTAGAGCAGCAGGGCCGCGCGGTAGTGTCGAGGCATGCGCTTCAGCGCAGCCTGCACTAACTCCGTCGTCCCTATGGTTTCCTGTGGATCGGCGCTCTCGACATCAGCAGGCTCGTGGTCGAGATCCTGCCAGGGCAGCCAGGCAATCAGCTTTCGTCGACGTAGCGCATCATAGGCCGTGTTGGTTGCGATGCGATACAACCACGCTGAAAGCTTCAAGCTGGCGTCCATCTTCGGCAAAGCCTTATACGCCTTGACGAAGGTGTCCTGGGTCAGATCATCCGCCTGCTCGCGATTGCCGACCAGGTGATAGATATAGTTGTAAATAGGGGTCTTGTACTCATCGTAGATCCGCTCAAAGGACCACGTCTGCTCACCCGACCTCACCTCAGCCATCGACGCGCGCTTGGCCGTTGATCCCTGCTGCCACTCCGCAGCATCATCAACAAGCGAACGTCCCACTACCGCAGTCCCGGTCACCACGTCTTTTCCTCCGGCTTCCCCTTGCCGGTCCCGGTCCTGCTGACGTATCTGGGTTTGGTCAGCCCCCCTTGAAGGTGGAACGGACTCCTGGGACGGCGGTAACATTGCTTGGAAGGCTGCCTTTCATAAGTGCAATTGATGCAGCCAGCATAACAAATTGCTGGGTCACGCACCAAGTAGGTACGCCCAAGTTTCCTATTAAATCGCTGGCGGACAGTGTTACGGGCGCGATGATGGAGTATTTTTGGAGTTGCAGACGGCTCTCTAGCAAACGAGATAGACGCGGGGACTCGACGAAGACC
>DASVOW010000900.1:0-1819 GCA_036383155.1 Ktedonobacterales bacterium | reverse complement strand
TCCATTCAGCATTCACCGAGCGTAGTGGCAACCAGGAATTAATCGCGGTACTTGGCGATCTGAAATCGAAGGTGCGGCGCATTGACCGCGCCTTCTGGGGTAGCGCCGACCGCAGCGACTCATTGCGCGACCACGACGAATTGATCGCCGCTTTTCGAGCACATGACAGCCGCACCGCGCAGCGCATCATCGCGCGCAACTGGGAACGTGGACTGAACTGGCTCAATCCCGCCAGCACGCCGCATGCTCCACAAGCCATCCAATCCGCATCCTGAGCCTGATGCATCATTCTCGCCTCTCACAGTGTTTTAGCGTCATGGGGAGTTATCTGGCTCACAAGTAGATAGCATCAGGCCGAGCCTGGCGAGCCGTCGGGCCTACAAACGGGAGAATGTGTGCATGCGCGTGCGCGAATACAGCGTATTGTTTGCCCTGGCGTTGGTCTGGGGCGCATCATTCTACTTTATCAAGATCGCGGTGGGTCCCGATGGCATGTCGCCGGCGACGGTGGTCTTCGGGCGGCTGGCGTTCTCCGTGTTGACGTTGGGTGTCGTCGCGCTGGCGCGGCCATCATTCGTCGCGGGTTGGCGGCAGTTCTGGCGTCTGGGCCTCGTCGTGGGGCTGGTCAATAACGCGTTGCCCTACATGCTCATCACCTGGGGCGAGACGCGCATCGCCAGCGGGATCGCTTCGATTCTCAACGCGACGACGCCGCTCTTTACCGTGATCCTGGCGAACTGGTGGACCGGATCGGGCTATGAGCGTCTGACACCGCGACGCGCACTCGGCGTGGTCTGCGGCTTCATTGGCGTGGGCGTGCTGGTAGGGCCGGATGCGCTGCAACTGACCGGCAACACTGGCCTCTCCTATGCGCTGGGCGAGGGCGCGGTGTTGCTCGCGGGGCTGTCGTATGCCTTTGGAACGCTATTCAGCCGACGCTATGCGGGGGCGTCACAACTTGTGCCTTCGCTGACCTCGCAGGTGGCGGCACTGGTGATGATTACGCCGGTGGCATTGCTATGGAGCCCGCCAACACACGTTCCCTCGTTCAAGGCGATTGGGGCAGTGGCGGTGCTTGGCGTCGCGGGGACGGCGCTGGCCTATCTGCTCTATTTCTGGCTGATCGCGCATGTGGGCGCGACCCGCACGGCGATTGTCACCTATCTGCTGCCCTTCACCGCGCTGCTCTGGGGCGCGCTGCTGCTCAACGAGCACATCTCGCCAAGCGCAATCGCCGGGCTGCTGCTTGTGCTCCTTGGCACGCTGATCACGAATGGCACGTTGAATAGACTCTTGCACCGTAGCAGCACAGCCACAACTACGCAACCTGTAGTCGAGACCACAGGCAGCGCGCCTGATAGTCCGGCATCGGCGGTAACGCGGAACTGAACACTGATCGCACGCACCTCTCCCGGCGATCCCGACGATGGACGAAAGGCACACACTGACAATGGCTCTCACCAGCGATGCCCCTGACATTTCGGACACCTCGCATCCGGTCGCCGTGACCGCTCCAGCGGGACCGACACGGGCGCGCGTCTACGGCATCCTCGCGGTTGGCATCGTCAGCATCGCGCTGTCGGGAATCTTCACCCGATGGGCGCATGTGCCGGGGCCGGTGTCGGCGTTCTATCGCGTGGCGATCGCGGAGATCGTGCTGGCGCCGCTCTTTATGCGCTCCATCTCGCGTGGCCCGGTGACCTACGACCGGCGCGCCTGGCTGTTGGCGCTGGCCGCAGGCGTCTTCTTCATGCTCGATCTGGGTATCTGGAATACGTCGCTGCTGCTCACCTCGGTGGCAAACGCGACGCTGCTCGGC
>DASVOW010000899.1:0-2127 GCA_036383155.1 Ktedonobacterales bacterium | reverse complement strand
CGATGGGCGCGACTTGCAGGTCAATATCAGTGGCGCGCCGCTGCGCGATGAGACAGGCGCCATCGTCGGCGCGATCGCCGTCTCGCGCGACGTCACTGAGCGCCGGCTGCTGGAGCGGCGCACGCAAGAGGCTCTTGATGCGCTTCTCGCCATGGCGCGTGAGCTCGTAGCGACCGACGCCCGCAAGGGGACGCGCGAGCTTGCTGCACGGCTGGCCGCGCTCGCTCGGCAGGTGCTGGGATGTGAGATCGTCTCGCTTGCGGGTATCGATCCCAAGACTGGATGCTTTGTGCCACTGGCGACCGTTGGCCGGACATCTAAGGAAGAGGCGGCGTGGTACGCCACACTGAGCGCATTCCGGCCCGAGGACTACTTCTTCGCAGAGCAGCTCAAGCGTCTGCACGCGGGTGAGCCTTTCATCCTCGACGTTGCGGCTGCCATACAGCGGGGCTTGCCGATGTACGGCACTCAGGCAGCGGTGATTGCCCCACTCAGTGCCGATGGAACGTTGACAGGTGTCCTCTCCGCGGCCTACACCTCGTCGGCGCACGAATTCAGCGCCGGCGAGCTTGCGCTGGCCTCCGGCTTCGCGCAGATGGCGCATCTTGTCCTCCAGCGCGAGCGCCTGCTGAGCGAGCGGGAAGCCGCCCGGGCCGAGGCGCTCGCGCTGACCGAGTCCACGCGCCGCATGGATGAATTCCTCGGCATCGCATCGCATGAGCTGCGCACCCCGCTCACGAGCATCAAAGCCAACGTGCAGATGGCAGGCAAGCAGCTGCAGAGCCTCCACCACGCCTCTGACATGGCAAGCCAGGATGGGCTCGACAGCTTGCGCAAGGGGCTGGAACGGTCCGCGCTGCTCTTGGAGCGGACGGAGCGCGGGGTAGTGCGCATGGATCGGCTGGTGGGCGACCTGCTGGACGTCTCGCGCATCCACGCAGGCAAACTGGAGTTGCGACCCGAGCCATGCGACCTGCTCGCCATCGTGCGCGAGGCCGTGCTTGAGCAGCAAACGGCATGGCCATCACGGAGCATCTCCCTGGACCTTCCCCGGCGTGCTGAGGTCACCATCCATGCCGACGCGGACCGCATCGGTCAGGTCGTCACCAATTTCCTGACCAATGCGCTCAAATACTCCCTTCCTGACCAGCCTGTCGCAGTGCACGTGCGCGTGCAGGGAGGTTGTGCGCGCGTCGAGGTGCGCGATAGTGGGCAAGGTCTCTCGCCCGAGGAGCAGCGGCACCTCTTTCAGCAGTTCTATCGTGTGCCTGGAATCACGCAGCAAAGCGGCTCAGGCATCGGTCTTGGCCTAGGCTTACATATCTGCAAGACGATTATCGAGCGCCATGGCGGAGAGGTCGCTGTGGAGAGCGCGCCAGGAGAGGGCAGCACCTTCTGGTTCGCCTTGCCCCTCGCGATGAGCCCGGCGTCGTAGCTCGTGGCGATCCACTCTTTAGGAATGGACCGCCAGCGCAAGCAGCGCGAAAGTGGTTACCGGCCCTTACTTGGCTCGGGCGTTTCGCAGGAGCCCGTTTCGAGCCACGCGGTCAGATTCGTGAGATGCATGTTCCAGCCAGGGTTGACGCTGCTGTAGTAGGCATCCCAGTCCTCACCCTCGCCGACGCCGGTATGGCTGAGATGCAGACGTGTCCCATCGTTTTTCGCCGTCAATTCAAAGGTGACCGTAGTGGGGCTAGGCTCAAAGGCTTCCCAGGTGTAGCTGAGGCGATGAGGTGGCTCCAGCGCGATGATCGTGCCCGTCTCGAACATGCCCGGCGCCCACTCGAGCCTGATCGCGCCCCCAACGCGCAAATCGATCTCGGCTGTCTGCACGAACCAGCGTTCCAGCTCTGCTTTCTCGGTCAGCGCCTGGAAGACACGCTCAGGGGTAGCTTTGATGAACATGTCTTTCTCGATCGAGCGGCGATGAAGGTGTGTTTGCTGCATGGCCAACGGGCCATCCTTTCTACTCAGGCGTTTCATTTGTTTCGGTCAAGGCACGAAGCCGGTCGAGCCAGGTATCCCAGGAGGTTGAGAGGCGCTCCCACAAGTCGTCCCCTTCTGGCAGCGCGTCGATCAGGGTGGCGAGCACGCGGCGGAAGGTGGCGATCTCCTCGGGAGAATGAT
>DASVOW010000898.1:0-2501 GCA_036383155.1 Ktedonobacterales bacterium | reverse complement strand
CAGCAAGGCATAGGCACGCGACCGGGAGACATAGGGCGCCGCGGGAAAGTGACGCAGCGTGATACGTGCATCGAGGTGGTTGGTGCAAGGCTCATCACGCACGCTCGTCCGCATTGCTCAAACCTCGTTTCTCCGTGATAGTACGGGGTCCTTTGTATGCTTTTTCACTGCATCCTGCTGGCGGGGACTTCCCTGGCCACATGGCATGGTCGCACGACGCGCGCTGCAACGGTAGTACCGTCGCCGTGTGTGCTGCGGTCAGGCTGGCTGGGCCGGTGTGGTGTCTCCGCTCAATCCGGCCAGCCCACTCACCGGTGCAGGCGCCCGGTTCACGAGCGTCGTGATCGCGGGGGTCTGAGGCGCCCACCGCGCAATCACATCCTTGCGCATAAACACGGCGCCCAGATGGCTCTGCGCATAGCGGATGAACGTTTCCAGAGTGCGAATGCGCGCGGGCCGGCCCGAGATGCGGTCGTGTGTGCTGATGACCACCTCCTTCCGGAATGGCATGCAGAATCGAGACCACTATGTATCGCACGCATCAGCAACTTGTTTTCGACATTCCCTTTCGTTGTGATGGACGTCACACGAATCTGTACCCTGCGCACTATGCAGGCGTGTCCGCTTCTGGCATACTCGGCAAGAATGAGAGTACAGCCGGCTAAAGCGATTGATTGTTCCGCTGAGTGGAGGTGGATGAGGGGATGCACTTCACGAGCGATCAGGTGCTGGGACTGGCGCCCGATGCGGCTTCCGCCGCGAACGGGAAGAAGCTTGCCAGCACGAAGCACTGGCGCAATCTGGGGCAGAACGCCGAGGCGCTCTGGGGCGAATGCCAGGGGAGCGCACTCTATCAGGTGCGCGTGGACCTCTCGAATACCAGCGTCAAATGTTCCTGCCCGAGCCACAAATTTCCCTGCAAGCATGGCATTGGCCTGATGTTGCTGGCCGTCGACGAGAAGAACGTTCCTCTGGGCGAGCCGCCGGAGTGGGTGGCGTCGTGGCTGGCCAAGCGCGCCGCCTCGCAGGAGCAGAAACAAGAAAAGGCCAAAGAGAAGGCGCAACAGCCGACGACGGAGGCGCAGATCGCGGCACAGGCGAAGCGTATGGAGAAGCATGCCGCGCTGGTCGCTCGCGGACTCGATACACTCGATTTGTGGCTGAGCGATCTGATGCGCAACGGCATCGCAAGCGTGGAGCAACAGCCGGCGAGCTACTGGGGGCAGCAGGCGGCGCAACTGGTGGACGCGCAGGCATACAATATCGCGCCGCGTGTGCGGCGGTTGGCGGAGATTCCAGGCTCGTCGGCGCGCTGGCCGGAGCGGCTGTTGGGGCAGGTTGGCAAGGTCGCGCTGCTGACGCATGCCTACCGGCAGCGTGAGACGCTGGCTCCGGCGCTGCAGGCGGACGTGCGCCAGCTCGTAGACGAGCGTCTCAAGAAGGAGGAGGTGACGGCGCACGGCGATCTCGTCGCGGACGATTGGCTGCTGCTGGGGCAGATCGTCGAGGAAGAAGACAAGCTGCGAGCCCAGTGGACGTGGTGCATTGGCCCGCGAAGCAGGCGGCACGCGTTAATACTGCAGTTCGCCTTTCGGCAAGATCCGTTCGCGGAGATGCTGGTGCCGGGCACGCATCAGGAAGCGACGCTGGCGTTCTTCCCGGGCGCGAATCCGCTGCGGGCGCAGATTGAGGCGCGGGTCGGTGAGGTGGCGCCGATTGTGGGCAGGCTCCCTGGCTGTGACTCGATTGACGCTTTTCTGGGCACGGTTGCCGGTATGCTGGCGCGCCAGCCGTGGCAGGATCGCTTCCTCTGTGTGCTGTGCGACGTGACCATTGTTCCTAATGCTGCGGGTGGGAGGTGGCGCGTGCGCGATGGGAACGGGGTTGCGCTGCCGCTTGCCGATGGTGATTACTGGCGGTTGCTCGCGGTCTCGGGTGGGCATGCGACGGACTTTGCCGGCGAGTGGGATGGCGAGCGGCTGCGCGTGCTCGGCATCTGCGCGGACGATATGTATTATCCGCTGGCGGGGGTGGAGTGAGATGGAGAGTTTGGTGGCTACGGCGCTGGTCGGGACGGCACAGCGCCCCAATGCCGATACCTCGACCGGCACGCCGCTCGATGCGGTGACCTCGGCACTTCCCGCAACAGAGGCTGAGCGGACGCTGCTGCTGCGGGCGGGCGCGTGGGCGGTCTATACGCAGGCGGGGTATGTGGCGGAGAGCGAGTGCCTTGCAGTGGAGCCTGCGCCTGAGGAGATGATGGCAGCCTGCTCGCAGAGTGCAGCGATGCTGCTTGACGCCTTGTTCAAGGGGAGGCAGGCGCAACTGGTGCCGGAGGCGCTGGAACGGCTGCGTCGCGCGGGGCTGCGCCTGCCGCATGAGGTGTTGCCCGTTGCGCTGGCGGTGCGCGACGAGGGGCAGCGGGCGGCGGTGCTGCCTGTATTGGGCGAGCGTGGGCGCTGGCTCAGCCGGTTCAATCCCGCGTGGTCGTGGGTTGGTGA
>DASVOW010000897.1:0-4227 GCA_036383155.1 Ktedonobacterales bacterium | reverse complement strand
GTGAGCGCTGGATAGGCGATATGACGCCAGCGGCGATATGATGTGGTGTGGCACAGGCCGTCATTGCTCACCTGGAGACGTTGCCGTGAATATGCAGGCGGCGTTGTTTGGCTGGCGCTCTATGAGAACGTGAGAGGGGCTGGCCCACGCTCACGCACCGGCAACACCGCAGGTTGCCGAGAAGGGATAAGGCGATGATTCCCGAAGAGATTCAGGCGACACAGACCGCGTCTACAGTGCTGTCCCAGTATGAAGATGGCGCCGGCAAGGGCCACGTAGCTGCCGCGGCGCCCGCCGCCCAGCGGCTGGTGAGCTACAATCCTGCCACGGGCGAGCCAGTTGGCGATGTGGCGATGGATGATGAGGCGGCCGTCCGTGACGCGATAGCCAGAGCGCGCGCCGTGCAGCCAGCCTGGGCCGCACGCTCCCTCGACGAGCGCTCGCGTGTGTTGCGTGCCTTCCGCCGGGCGCTGCTGGCACGCGCCAACTGGCTCACCGATCTGATCGCCCGCGAGCAGGGCCGCCCCGAGGTCGAGGCGCTGACGCAAGAAATCCTCCCCATTGCCGATCTCGTCACCTACTACACCAAGCGCGCCAAGCGCTTCCTGCGCGACGAAAAGCTGCCGATGCACCTGCTGATGTATAAGCGCAGCTTCGTGCAGTACAAGCCGTACGGCGTCGTCGCGGTCATCTCGCCGTGGAACTACCCGTTTGCGCTGCCGACATCTGAGGTGGTGCTGGCGCTGCTCGCCGGAAACGCGGTCGTGCTCAAGCCGTCCGAATTCACGCCTCTGATCGGTCAGGCCATCGGGGAGCTTTTCCAGCAGGCGGGTCTGCCGGATGGGCTGCTGCAGATCGTGCAGGGCGACGGGCGCACCGGTGGCGCGCTGGTAGCTGCCGCACCAGACAAAATCTCGTTCATTGGCGGGGGACCAACGGCCAGACGCATTATGGCCGCCGCCGCGCCTAACCTCACGCCGGTCGCGCTGGAGCTTGGTGGCAACGACGCGGCTATCGTGCTGTATGACGCCGACCTCGACCGCGCGGCAAACGCCGTCGTCTGGGGCAGCTTTTGTAATGCGGGGCAGGTCTGCGCATCGGTGGAGCGGGTGTATGTAGATAAGCGCATCGCCGAGCCGTTCACCCGCAAAGTCGTGGAGCTTACAGGTCAGATCCGCGTTGGGCAGGTGAGCGGACCCGATGCGCCGGTCGAGATGGGGCCGATGATCAGCGAGCGGCAGATCCAGATCGTGCAGCGCCACGTCGATTCCGCGCTGGCCGGGGGCGCGAAGGCACTGACTGGCGGCAAGCGCAGCGCGGAGGAGCAGCTGTTCTACGAGCCGACGGTGCTGGTGGATGTGCGCGACGATATGCCGCTCATGCGCGAGGAGACGTTCGGGCCGGTGTTGCCTATCGCGATGTTCGACAGCGAGGATGAGGCGATCCGCCGCGCCAACGATAGCGAATTTGGCCTGAGCGCGTACGTGTTCTCGAAGAATCGCCGGCATGCCGAGCGCGTCGCGCGGCAGCTCGAGGCGGGCAGCGTGCTGATCAACGACGTGATCATGTCGTACGGCGCGCCGGAGACGCCGTGGGGCGGCGTCAAGCAGAGCGGCATCGGGCGTATCCATGGGGGAGCGCAGGGGCTGCGTGAATATTACCAGCAGCGCCACATCATGACCGAGCGCTTCCAGCCGCTGCGCCATGAGCTGTGGTGGTTCCCGTACCGCCCGGGCGGCTACCGGCGCTTCCTTGGGCTGATGCGCGCGATGTGGGGCCGCTAGCCATCCAGCAATCGCCGCAAAATGGCCTCCAGGTGACGTTGATAGACGCCGTCAACTGGAGGCGCTTCGTCCTTGTTGAACTGCTGGCCGATCTCGCTAAGGAAGTTGACGCAGAACACGGCGGTGTAGATGTCGAGCGCATGCCGTTGCGGCTCGCTCAGGCGCAAGTGCTCGCACCAGTAGGTGATGTAGTCGATGTCGTGTTCGTGCGCCAGCAGCGACATGCGGGTGAGCGCGACGGTGAAGAGTGGATCGCCGAAACAGACGTAGTCGGTATCGACGATGCCGCTCAATGTGCCCTCGTGTATGAGCACATTCTTGGTGGTGGTGTCGTCGAGGAAGGCGCACGGCTCGACGGTGCGCAGATACGGAGCGATGGTCTGAACACGCTCACTAACGCGATCCATGTGGCTGATATCAACCATGCCAACGGCGGAGATGCGCTGGCGGCTGCGCTCCAGTTCTGCCAGCACGACGTCGAGCCAGGATGCATATAACGTGGGATCATCGTATGAGTGGGCGAAGCCAAAGCCACGCGCGGGAGGAAGAGTCGCGACTCTGCTCTGTATGGAGGCGATCTGGTGGGCTATGGCGCGTCTCTGCAAGGGCGTGAGCTGGTCGTACTCGTCGCCCAGGTCGCAGCCCGGCAGTCGCTCAAGCACCATCACGGGCAAGTCGTCGCCCTGGCCGAGGTTCGCATACAGCAGTGCAGGCAGGGGAACGCCGACGGCACGCAGACGCTCATGCCAGTAGATGCCGCCGGCGAGCGCATCGCGTGTATCGCTACTAGCCATACGCACGACGATGCGCCGCCCGTCATCGGTGACGACATCATAGACGTAGTGACTAAGCCCGGTGGGAAAGCGTGAGATGGCGCTTACGCCAGCGCCAAGTGCGTGGCGGACGACACGCATCGCATCCTCACGAGTGGGTGTACGCATAGGCTAAGGGCACCTGCGGTTCCGTGTGGTGAAAGGTGAAGGTGAAGAACAGGGCGACGACCATTATATGAGGAGACTCGCCAGCTCGGTTACGCTTCCCGCAATCGAGGTGGCGCCTGCTGCCTGGAGCTCCGCCAGCGAGCCGTAGCCGTAGGTCACACCAATGGCGTCGAGGTCGTGCGCACGGGCGCCGATGATGTCGTGCTCGCGGTCGCCAATCATCACGATCGCCTCTCGCGCCACATCGGGATATGCAGTGAGGATATCAGCGATTATCTCCGCCTTGTCGGTACGAGTCAGATTAAGGTCGCTTCCCACGACGTCAGTAAAGTATGCGTGCATCTGGAAGTGTTCGATGATCCGCTGCGCATAGATGGTCGGCTTTGAGGTTGCGACGATCAGGCGCCGCTCTGCCGTCGATAGGCGCTCAAGCAGCTGTGGAATGCCAGGATAGACGGAGTTCTCATAGATGCCGGTGTCCGTGAAGTACTCGCGGTAGAAGGTGACGGCCTCCCGGGCTTGCCTGGCGTCGAAGCCGTAGTAGCGCGCAAACGAGTGGTGTAACGGTGGCCCAATGAAGGGCGTCAGCGAGTCGAGATCGGCGACGGAGATATCATAACGCGCGAGTGCATACTGCACTGCCCGCGTGATGCCAGGCTTCGGGTCGGTCAGTGTGCCGTCAAGATCGAACAGGATGAGCTCGTACTTGTGCGCGGTCTCCACTCAGTCAACTCCCATCGTCATTCATTGCTCAGGATGCCTCTCTGTCGTCGCCTGAACAGTTACGCATATTGTCGCGTCGCCGTGTGGCGCGTACAAAAAAGCAGTCGCCCACCCGTGGGGGAGGCAACTGCTTGTTGTGGTGAGCTGGCCAATGTCGCCACCAGATCCAACTCCATGGCCAGCGGGTGTTAGAGCACCTGCGGCTTGGTGTGGCGGTAGGTGATCAGGTATCGTACACAATGCAGTCGTCGCTGGGCACTGTGCCTCTCGTTGAATTGGTCGTTACCCCCGCCTCATGACACTCTCAGCAGCATGCCGTCGTACATAATAACTTGAGTGGAGGACTCATATACCCTTGATGACGGAAGGCTCGGAGCCCTTCCCATTCGATGGTGTTCATACCGGCACGATAGGCTCACGAGCTCCTTGGCCAGCGCGTCTCGCGATGGGGTATCGCCGGGCATTTCAGAAGGCCCAGCGCATAGAGCCGGGCAGGGCGGAGAGCCGTCACTCGGGGATGTCTGTTTCATCAAAGCGATTGGCGTGGGCTGCCTCCGCGCCGGTGGCGAATGCATCGAGCAGGCCCATCTCCGACCCAGGTGGTGGCGGGGAGGACACGGCGTCTAGCTCGCGCCAGGTAATATCGGTGTAGACGCCGGTCGCGTCGTGGCGCACAATCGTAGCCTCTGGCAGCGCGATCTCTGGGCCGCCAATGACGCGGCGCATGAACAGGCGACCATCCTGAAACCCATCCCGGCTGAGCGTGCCCAGCCGCGTGC
>DASVOW010000896.1:0-2509 GCA_036383155.1 Ktedonobacterales bacterium | reverse complement strand
CTCGAACAGGTCGTCCATGAGGCCGCTCAAATGTCGCATGTCCGCCCGAATCGTACGCTGGTAACGCTGTACCGTTTCAGGGTCAGTGACGACGCCATCGTCGAGCGCCTCGATCAGCGCCCGCACTGCGGTGAGCGGCGTACGCAGGTCGTGCGAAAGCGCCGCGACCACCTGCCGCCGCTCCTCGTCCGCCGCCTGCCGCTCTCTAAAGGCTTCCTGCACCGCCGCCGCCATCTGGTTGAACCAGCCCACCAGATGGGTAATCTCATCCTCTCCGTCCGCGCCCTCGTCGGTCAGCCGCACTGCATACTCGCCCGAGGCGAGGCGACGCGCTCCCTGCTCGATGTGGGCAATCCGCGTACTGAGCGATGAGCCCAGCGAAAACGAGATTCCCAGCGCCACAAGCGTCGCGAACACCAGGAACAACAACAGGAGACGTCCATCCTCGACGGTGATGAACATGAGCCGCGCGAGCAGCAAGACATCCAGCGCGATCACTCCTGCCGTAAGCACAGGCAGCAGCGCCAGCTTCACACGAATGCCGCCAAAGCGCGAGGTGCCCACAAGCCAAAGCGCGATCTGGCTGACCACAAAGGAGCCCGCGCCAATGCCAGCCAGATACAGCAGCAATTCCACCACGTGTGAGACCGTCGGGTGGAGCTCGAATACGACCAGGACGAGCGTGACCACGATAGACGCGGCCAGAAACGCCAGGAAAATCATGCTCAATCGCACATGGCGGCACACCCGTGCCATGTCCCACGGACGGTGGTCTCGCGCATCTCCTCGCGCACTCGGCGAAAGCCTCGTCAATTGATTCAGGCTAGCCATCAGGTAGCCTCCTCATCTGAAGCGACAGAACTACGGCTCGAATTTATAGCCCACACCCCAGACTGTCTTGATGTGCTGTGGCCGCGCAGGATCGCGCTCCACTTTTTCACGCAGCCGTCGAATGTGCACCGTGACAGTGCTGGCGTCACCGAAGTAACTGAAGTCCCAGACCGCATCAAGTAGCTGCTGGCGCGTAAACACCTGGCGCGGATGCGAGCAGAGGAAGTGCAGCAGGTCAAATTCCTTGGCCGTCAGCTCGATAGGCACACCCGCCCGTTCAACCTGCCGCAGTTGCATATTGATGGTGAGGTCACCAACATGCAGCACACCATCGAACACCATTGCCGGCACGCTCGTTGCCTCCAGCCGTCGCAGAATCGCCCGCACCCGCAGCACGATCTCTTGCGGGCTGAAAGGCTTGGTCACGTAGTCGTCGGTGCCGGCGCGGAATCCCTCAAGTTTATCCATCTCGTCGCCACGCGCGGTCAACATCAGTACAGGTACCGCGCTCGTCGCTCGCAACCGGCGGCAGACCTCCAGACCGTCGATGCCAGGCAGCATCAAGTCGAGTAAGACGAGGTCCGGCGGCATGGCACGCGCAATCGCCAGTGCCTCAGCGCCGTCCACCGCTTGATAAACCGTATAGCCTTCGAGCGTGAGATATTGTGCGAGCACCTCGCATACACTCTCCTCGTCGTCCACCACCAGGACGCGACGTTGAGGAGCCCCCGCAACCTGAGATGGGTCGCGCCCTATCTGTGTACTGCTCATCGTCTGCTCCTGTGGCTACCGTCCGCCTCACTCATCCTGCATATACCCTATCTATCGTACATCCCGCTCATTACACATTACTTACAGAAAATGGGCCAGAAAGCCCCTCGGCTTGAGACAGGAGATGAATGGCCCCTCGGCTTGCCAGATTCACGTCTATCAGGCAGAATACATGGGTATGGAACAGCAGACTGCGCGCAAGACCTTCAAGTACAAACTCACGCCAACGCCTGCCCAGGAGCAGACGTTGGCGTTTGTCGTGCGGCGCTGTTGTGAACTCTACAACGCTGCCCTGCAGGAACGGCGTGAGGCCTGGCAGAAGTGCGGGGTCAGCATCACCGCCGCCAGCCAGAGCGCCCAACTGCCGACCATCAAGGACGTGCGGCCGGAATATCGCGACATCCACTCGCACGTCTTGCAAGACGTGCTGACGCGACTTGACCGTGCCTTCCAGGCGTTCTTCCGTCGGGTGCAGGCAGGCGAGGCACCAGGCTATCCGCGCTTCCAGGCTGCCACCCGCTACCGCAGTTTCACCTACAAGCAGTTTGGCAACGGCGCCACGCTGGACCAGGGCGTGCTCGTCCTCTCCAAGATTGGCCGGCTGGCGGTGCGGTGGAGTCGCCCGATGGCGGGCACCATCAAGACGGTGACGATCTCCCACGAGGCGGATGGTTGGTATGCCTGCTTCTCCTGTGCCGACGTGCCCGTCCAGCCGTTACCGCCCACCGGACGCGAGACGGGTATAGACGTAGGTCTCAAGGTCTTTCTCATCACCAGCGATGGGGATGCGGTCGAGAACCCACGACATCACCGCAAGGCCGAGAAGCGCTTGAAGAAGGCGCAACGCCGCGTCTCCCGCCGCAAGAAGGGCAGCAAGCGCCGCAAGAAGGCGGTCAAGCTGCTAGCC
>DASVOW010000895.1:0-2104 GCA_036383155.1 Ktedonobacterales bacterium | reverse complement strand
CACTGCCATGAGCGGCTGCGATGGCTCGCCCGCCGCCGAGAGCGACAGCCAGAGCGCGCAGGAGATCGCCAGCACCGCGAGCAGCGTGCGTGTCATCGACCAGGGGCTACGGGCGCGCTCGACGATGGCGCGTGTATTCACCCGTGGCCGGGGAGGGAGCTTCATTCTCCGGTGTGCGGCCAGGGCCGGTAGGCTCGCCTGGGGAGAGAGGCCGGGGATCAGATGCGGCTCATTTGGGTGCGCTTCCGGGTGGTGCGCCGTGCGGGCCAGCAGAGCGCTTGGGTTTGGCAGGCGCGAGCGCACCAGCGCCAGTGGCCGCGCCGCCGAATGTTGTCGCGAGCGCGCGGCATGTCGGGTAGACTGCCCACGCCACGCATCGCCGTCCGCGCTATCATCCCAATCCGGCATGGCGGCGTCCTCATGGACATCATCGCTCCAACCGCGCGGCATATTCTGCTCCGGCCTTACTGCCGGCCTTCGACCGCTGGTAGCGGCCCTTACGCCTAGGGCGGGGCGGCGCTCTGTGGAGGTGTATTCGTCGTCGTTGGCGTGGCTGTTCGTACGCGCGTTTCTGTTGATTGCGCGCTGCCTGGCCGTGGTTGGGGCCGCTTTGGCTGCGGGCAGCGAGGGGATCGTCGGGAGCGTGAGGAGGGGGACGGCGGACGCGGTGGCGTCGTCGCTGGCGTAATCGTCGGAGTCATCGAAGTCATCGAAGTCGTCGTCGTAGGAATCGGGGCGTGGGCCATAGGGTGTGGAGGTGAAGGGATCGGAGTTTTCTTCGGGTGCTAGCCAGTCTCCATTGGGGGCGCGCCGTGCCACGCGCGGAGCCGCGGGCATCTTGCGAGAGGAACGCGGAGCGTTGCTCATCCCTGGCATCTCCCTCTGCTACATCACTCTGAATTCTGACAGACGGTAGACAGTCTCCATCGCGGAGTAGCTCGCGTCACTCGCCGCATGCCGCTCTCCGCGAAGTGATGATAGCCAGCCTGTTGCGGACGTGTCAAGCTTGTTGGCCGATGTGCCTATTAGGGCCAGTACAGTGCAGCGGGCGTTTTTTACCTAACCCCCTACCCCCTTCCCTTGGAGGGAAGGGGCCGTGCGGCGAATTAAGCGGCTGAATGGCGAGGATGGCCGATGGGTCTTATTGCACGATATCGACTGCATTAACTGCACTCCGACTGGCCTATGCTGCTACTTGCCGGCTTAACCGCACTCTTGTATACTGGGCGCAGTCCGGGGTACGGCTCAGCCTGACTCAACATTTCGCCTGGCTCAAACGTACAAGCGTGGAGCAATTGGCAGCCTGATTGCGGGTATGGCGTATACCAACCAGGATACTCTGGCTGGCAAGGTGCGCGGGATCTGGATTCGTGTGAGAACGGGGCGTGAGGCCCTTCATGGTCCGAAGAGAGAGGTAGCACCACGATGGCATCATCCAATCAACAGGGCGGCGGCATCACCTCGAATATCTCCAATGCGCTGGCGCAAAGCGCCGTGGAGGCCCTGCCCCCTGAGATCAAGGATCTGCTCAAGCCTGGCAAAACCCCCGACCGCATCCATCAGGCGATCAACTGGGCCGCGAAACGAGATGCCGCCGTAGTGGCGCGACACCAGGCACGCGGGCATAAGATCGGCACGCTGGAGGATATCCGCACGCTGCCCGTCGAACAGGTGGACAAGGTAGCCAACGACTTCGCGCGCAAGTTTCGCCATCGCGCCGCGCTGACCGGCGCGATCACGGGACTGCCCGGTGGCTTGTGGGCAGTGGTGGCGGCGGGCGCGGATGTGCAGCTTACGGCGGTGTATGCCGTGCGCATGGTGGCTGACATCGCGCAATCGTATGGCTACGATACGAGCCTGATGGATGAGCAGACCCATCTGGCGGAGGTGCTCGCCATCGCCGCGGGCATCGACAGTATTCGCGGGATCGGCAACATGGTGGCGCGCGAGGGACTGGCCCATATGCTCCCCGAATTGCTGCCGAAGATCCTCGTGCGGCTCAGCGTGCAGCTCACGGAGGAGCAGGCGGCGAAGTGGGTGGGACGCCTCATTCCCGGCATCGGCGCAGCGGTCGGCGCCTCCATTGACTATACCTTCTTGCGGG
>DASVOW010000894.1:0-5373 GCA_036383155.1 Ktedonobacterales bacterium | reverse complement strand
GCACGCGGGATGACATCCGGCAGCCCACCACCGATCTTCTCTATTCCTCAGGCTTGGCGAGGATCACGACGGCGTTGTGGCCACCGAAGCCCATCGAGTTTGAGATCGCTACGCGGATGTCGCTCTTGCGCGCAGTATTTGGCACGTAGTCGAGGTCGCAGTCGGGATCGGGCGTCTCATAGTTGATGGTGGGCGGGAGAACGCCATTGTGGAGGGAGAGCGCCGTAATGCCGATCTCCACGCCACCGGCCGCACCCGTCAGGTGGCCGATCATCGATTTCGTCGAGCTAATGGGAATCTTGTATGCCTGCTCGCCGAAGACCGACTTGATCGCCGCGGTCTCGTCGCGGTCGTTGAAGCGCGTCGAGGTGCCGTGGGCATTGATGTAGCCTACCTGATCATGTGAGATGCCCGCCTTGGCGATGGCGCGGCGCAGCGCGCGGGCGAGTCCCGCGCCGCCGGGAGCAGGCTCGGTGATGTGGTGGGCGTCGGAGGTAGCGGCGTAGCCGATCACCTCGGCATAGACGTGGGCGCCGCGCTGGCGGGCGTGCTCCAATTCTTCGAGCACCAGGACGCCGGCACCTTCACCGATGACGAAGCCATCGCGATCGTTGTCGAAGGGGCGGCTGGCGCGGGCCGGCTCGTTGTTGCGACGCGAGAGGGCATGCATCGTGTCGAAGGCGGCAACAGTCATCGAGGTGACGCCAGCTTCGGTGCCTCCGGCGAGCATCGCTTTCGCATCGCCACGGCGGATCATCTCGAACGATTCGCCGATGGCATTGGCACCGGTGGCGCATGCGGAGACGGTGGCGAAGTTTGGGCCGCGCGCGCCCAGCATTATCGAGACGTAGCCGGCTGCCATGTCGGTGACCATCTGCGTGATAAAGAACGGGCTGATGCGGTCGGGGCCCTTCTCAAAGAGGACGTGGAACTGGTCTTCCATGACCTGCAAGCCACCACTGCCTGAGCCGATGACGATGCCGACATCGTCGGGCATGGAGGCGACATCCAGCCCGGAATCGTCGAGCGCCTGGCGGGCGGCGGCTACTGCGAAGTGGATGAAGCGCTCAGTGCGGCGGACTTCTTTACGGTCGAGATAGTTGAGCGGGTTGAAGTCCTTGACTACGGCGGCGATGCGCACCTCGTGTTTGCTCACATCGAAAGTAGTGATCGGCGCGACGCCGGATTGCCCGTCGCGGATCGCCTGCCAACTGCTGGCCGTATCATTGCCTACAGGCGTTACCAGGCCAATACCGGTTATAGCCACACGTTTCGTCATAGTATCCTCTCCACCTGTCGCACTCAGGATCAATGCCTGGGATGTTCTCGCCCGCAACGACGTCACAAAGCACACATTAGTATAACGCATGCGAGCCACCGTTATCCCGGTGCGGAAATCAACAGGGCTCGCGCGAGGGACCGGAATAGCAGAGGTATTCCGATCAGCAGTTTATTCCCCTTTACAGGGTGTGCGATAATAGAGAAATGGGCGTCGCTACAGCAGTAGCGCGTCGCCGACGCGGAATGGCGCCCATATAAGCGAGGGAGGGCGAGCGCATCCGGCAGGTATTAGGATGTCGCGTACCCCTGTGACCTCTAAGGAGTAACATCACACATGGCGAAGAAAGTTCGCGCTATCGTACGCCTGCAGATCCCCGCCGGCAAAGCTACTCCGGCGCAGCCGATCGGTCCTGCGCTGGGCCAGCACGGCATCAACATCATGGGATTCGTCAAGGAGTATAACGAGCGCACGGCGAACATGGCCGGCAGCATTGTGCCTGCGGTCATCACAGTATACGAGGACCGCTCGTTTACCTTCATCACCAAGACGCCGCCCGCCGCAGATCTGCTGAAGAAGGCAGCCGGTGTCGAGAAGGGTGCCGGCACGCCCAACAAGACGAAGGTCGGGACGATCACGCGGCAACAGTTGCGCGAGATCGCCGAGACCAAGATGAAGGACCTCAACGCGACGACGATCGAGGGAGCCGAGCATATCATCGAGGGCACCGCGCGCTCGATGGGCATCAGTGTCGCCTAAACTCAGTACGTCCCTCGAATCTGGTGAAGCTGTTGAGCGTTCACGTTCAGATTCGCCCATTAGTCACTGCGGACACCGCGCCACGAGGAGGGCATTGCAATGCCAAAGCATGGGAAGAAATATCTTGAGGCTGCCAAGCAGGTAGACTCTGAGAAGCTTTATGAGCCGGCTGAAGCCGTCTCGCTGGTGAAGAAGCTGAACTACGTCAAGTTTGACCCAACTGTCGAGCTGCATATGCAGCTGGGTGTCGATCCGCGCCACGCGGATCAGATGGTGCGCGGCACGGCGACGCTGCCGGCAGGCACGGGCAGAGAGGTCAAGGTGCTGGTCTTCGCGCAGGGTGACAAGGCTGCCGAGGCACAGGCTGCTGGAGCTGATTTCGTCGGCCTGGACGATTACATCAAGCAGATCAATGAGGGGTGGCTGGGCTTCGATGTAGCCGTGGCTACGCCCGACGTGATGAGCAAGGTCGCGAGCCTGGGCCGCCGGCTTGGCCCGCGCGGCTTGATGCCGAACCCTAAGACGGGTACGGTCACGTTTGATATCGCCCGCGCGGTGCGAGAAGTGAAGGCGGGCCGCGTCGAGTTCCGTGTGGACAGGACGAGCCTGATCCACATCCCTATCGGCAAGGCTTCATTCAGCGACGAGCAGTTGATGCAGAACCTGGCGGCCTCGGTTGACGCTATCGTGCGTGCCAAGCCGGCTGGAGCGAAGGGGCAGTACGTCAAGAGCGTGGTGATCTGCTCGACGATGTCGCCCAGTGTGCGTCTCGACGTGCCGACGGCGCTCGCCCTGAAGGTGAGCTAGCGCCGGCTAGCCCAAACGTTGGGCTTCGTTGACGGGTGGCGGCTGCGGCTGCTATACTAGCGAGAGTACACAATCGAATAGATGCCAGAGACAGCAGGTGCGTCGCTCGCACAGATGTGCGAGAGGGCGCTCAAGCGAGAAGGCCTGCCGAGGCGAAGATTCCACACAACCACGCGCTGCATGTGTTTGTCGCATGTGAGCGTTTCTGTGGGCCTTCGGGTCGGCGACCTGGAGGCCCTTTTCTTTTGGCCATCTCGCCTTGCTATCGGCGTTCGATTTGTGGGACGCACGCGGGAGGCGTCGAGCAGCGACAAGCACAGTGTATTGCTCGACGCCTGCCAGGAGCAGGGTGATCCTGGCAGGCGCTTCCGACACACACTCTGGGAAGGAGACAAGCATATGCCAACCAAGGCAAAAGCGGCAGTCATCGACGAGATGACAGAGAAGCTCAATCGCACGCGCTCCGCGGTGCTCCTGCAGACGCAGGGACTGACGGTGGCGGAGATCACCGACCTGCGCCGCCGGCTGACCTCGAATAACATCGAGCTGCACGTGGTGAAGAATACCCTGCTGCGCATCGCGTCGGAGCGGGCGCAGTACGAGGATCTCTCGGCGATTCTCAATGGGCAGACGACTATCGCGATCAGCTACGACGACGAGGTAGCACCGGCCAAGACGATCTCGGATTACTTGCGTACAGCGCGCACTGGCAAGCCCGTGGTCGTGAAGGCGGGTATTCTGGAGCGCAAGCCGATCTCGGTGAGTGAGGTGGAGGCGCTCGCGAAGACGCCGCCACGCGATCAACTCCGTGCAGAGGTGGTCGGCACGATCCACGGACCAATGAATCAGACCTACGGCGTGATCACCGCGCCGCTGCGTGACCTGATCAACGTGCTGGAGGCGCGCGTTCGCCAGCTCGGCGGGGAGTCCGTCGCGGCATAGGTTTGCGTGTACATACAGCAGGTGAGTGCATCTGTCGCATGGGTGACGGATGCGGTGGGGTGACACCCCACGAATGCAGAAATGAGACACAGCGCGCTCCGGCGTATGGGCCGCGAGCATTGCGCGATATCTGGAGGAAAAAGGGACCATGGCTGTCAATGTCGATACTATTATTGAGCAGCTCAGCAGCATGAGCGTGCTCGACCTGGTGAAGCTGAGCAAGGCTCTGCAGGATCAGTGGGGCGTGAGCGCGGCCCCGGCGATGATGGCGATGCCGGCTGGCGCCGTCGCGGGTGCGGGCGCTGGTGAGGCTGCCCCGGCTGCCGAGGAGCAGACGGAGTTCACCGTCGTGCTGACCGAGATCGGCCCGAACAAGATCAACGTCATCAAGGCCGTTCGCGAGCTGACCGGTCTGGGCCTCAAGGAGGCCAAGGACGTGGTCGATTCCGCGCCGTCCAACATCAAGGAGAACGTCACGCGGGACGAGGCGAACGCCGCCAAGGCCAAGCTCGAAGAGGCTGGCGCCAAGGCCGACGTCAAGTAACCTTCGTCGCTCTCGCGCCGGTTGCCCCGGCACATTGTCCCCCGTCACTCTACAGTCAGTGGAGCGGCGGGGGCTTTTTTGTGTGGCATCTTGTCCAGGCTGCTCAGCGCCAAGGGGAATGTGCTGGATGGCAGTTGCCGTATCGCTCGCGATGGTGCATGATACGGCTGAATGTCTGGCGGGTGTGGTGGCGCTTGCTCGCGCGCTGTCTGCGGCAGGGAGGGAGAGTGATGATGATCGACGTGGTAACTCTGGGCGAGATGCTGATCGATCTCGTCGCGACGCAGAAGAACGTTCCCCTGTTCGCGGCGCCAGCGTTCGAGCCGAAGGCGGGCGGCGCGCCGGCTAATGTGGCAGTCGGCGTGCAGCGGCTGGGGAAGACGGCCGCATTCATCGGGAAGGTGGGGCGCGACGAGTTTGGTCAGGGGCTGCGTAAGACGCTGGCGGAGGGAGGCGTGGAGACGCGCAACCTGCTCGACGATGCGCACCTGCCCACGACGCTGGCGTTCGTCTCACTCTCCGAGGGCGGCGAGACGCACTTCGCATTCTACCCTGGGGCACACACGAACCTGACGCCGGATGACCTCGATCTCGATCTGATCCGCTCGGCGCGCATCTTCCATTGCGGCTCGGTCTCGCTGGCGCATGAGCCGGTGCGCAGCGCCACACTGGCGGGACTGCGCGCGGCCCACGAGGCGGGCGTTGTCTGCTCCTACGATGTGAACTGGCGCCCCGCGCTGTGGGCAGATGCCGCAGCGGGGCTGGAACTGGCGCGGCATCCGCTGGCGCTGGCGGATATCGTGAAGCTGAACGCGAGCGAGCTGCGCCTGCTCGCCGGCGATGCGGATGTGGAGCGGGCACTCTTGGGGCTCGCGACGCCTGCCGCGCTGGTGGTAGTGACGCTGGGCGAAGGGGGCTGCATCTATCGCTTCGGCGGCGCGCTGTATCGACAGGCGAGCGTATCGGTGGGCGAGGCGGTGGATGCGACGGGAGCGGGCGATGCCTTTGTTGCAGCGATGCTGGCGACGCTGTCGGGCCATCC
>DASVOW010000893.1:0-2117 GCA_036383155.1 Ktedonobacterales bacterium | reverse complement strand
AAAACGCTCCAGTGAAAACGCCACGCGCTCGTTCATCTATAGCAAGTATACGTGAACGACCAGCCAGCGTACATCCGGCATTCGCCGTATCCCTGCGGCGGCAAATACCCTACATAATGCTCCCAACGATTTCGGCAAAATAAGCAGCATGCTGTCAACGGGGCACGCTATCGATCACGTAGATGGCATGCTGAAAGGCGTCGGTGGAGACGTGCAGATCACCGGCAAAGGGATGATTGATCACCAGAATCATCCAGAGGCTCGTGGCGATCAGGCCCGTCAAGAGCGCCGTCAATGCCGCGTGGAACCGAACGTTCTCCGTATAGAGGATCAGGCTGAAGCAGATCGTCACCACTCCCCCAAGCACGAGGCCGACCCAGAGCGCCCCGGGCAAGGCCGCCACATTCGACTGCAGGCGTGCGGCCCGTTGCGCGCTCAAGTTGTCCAAGCTCTCGCTGGTATGCGGGTCCACGCTACCGGGCGGTAGGCTGCGGTAGATGCTCCACATCATGTTGATTCTGGCCAAGGCGTCTTTGCTCTCCTGGTCCTCCAGCACATTTTCGTCTATGGTGCGCCATTCGTCCCTGATGACCTGCTGGGCGTAGGCACGCAGCTGGTCGTGGACCAGGGCGCGTTCCGGTTCAGGAAACGAGGAGGTATCACGGGCGACCGTGATCAGCGCCGCCGCTTCTTGTGACACGTTGTTCTCGGCCGTCAGGTATTGTTCCCAGACGACGATGACCACAAAGGCGAGCAGCACCGCGTAGATGACCCCCACCGTCGCGAAAATGAAGCCCGCGACCTCATTGTGCTTCTCACCCGGTGGCCGTTTCACGCGGCTGCGCAACTGCACGGTCCCCACCCATGCCAGCCCTGCTGGAACGCCGACAACCAGAAGAAAGAGAAGCCAAGCCGGTAGGGCGTAGAGGAACGCATCCATGGTCACGAATCTCCTTCTGAGCTGTTCCTGTGTCACTACGAGGACGCATCCCTTGCGACGCAGGGCTCACCCTACGGGCCTCGCCTGGTTGAGCCACATCGCCTCGAAAGGACACTTTCCCCTGCCTGTCGTGTCTGCAACGGTATCACGTCGCACTCAGACTACCACCACCTATACCGCGTCGCGATATACGTGCTGCACCCTCGCCCAAATCCAGTCCGCGCAAGTGGGAGCCAGGCTCTGGCCGGACTTTGCGGCGCCCCCAGGCGCCAATTGACCGCCAGGCACTGGCCACCGGCCGCGGTTTCAACCGCCTGCTCCCACCCACCGGCCTCCATCCACCCGCCCATCCAGCCAACAAAAACGGCCCGACCACGACGATCGGGCCAAACCGCTCTATACGTTCCACATCCTGCGGCAGCTCAGGCCGTGGTAGCCGCTCCTGCTCCGACCACCTCGCGCTCGCCCGCACGGACCGGTGTAACCTCCACAATCGCATTATAGTCAGGAATACCTGACGTAACCTCGCAGACACGCCGCCGGATCAACGGGTTCGCCTCCGGCCAGTACGCCTGCAGGTTGCGCGGCTTGATCGTATCAACCCGCACCCGGAATTCCATGCTCGCTCCGTTATCGCTGCGCACCGTGACGCGATCGCCCGTGCCTAGCCCCAGCGCCTCGGCATCCTCGTATGCCATCAGCAGCGCGTCACGGCTCGCCCCGTTCAGCGGGTCCCTGTTCTTATGAATCAGGCTGTTGAACTGCTTGCCGCGCCGAGTGGAAAGTATAAACTTGCCCGCTGGTAGGCTCAGCTCCGGCGGCGTCAGCGCGGCAAAGTGCGCCTTACCATCAGGCGTCTTGAACTGCCCGCCCACATAGAGCATGCGCCCGCCGTATTGCACCTGATCGCCCTGCTTGTGCAGCGTCTCGATCCCGGCGTACGTGGGATTGACCTTCGCAATCTCCTCGCGGATAGCCTGCGCATCCTTGAATGTGATGAGATGCTTTTTCTCAGGATAGACGCTAGCGGCGAGAGCCTGGAAAATCTCCCACTCACAGCGCGCCTCCCCAGGCCGCGGGCCGGGAACCTCAGGCGAGAAGATGATGCGCCGCTCGGTGCTCGTCTCCGTCCCCCCGCCGGGCTGCTCATACCGCGTGCGTGCCGGCAACAGCACCA
>DASVOW010000892.1:0-4705 GCA_036383155.1 Ktedonobacterales bacterium | reverse complement strand
TTTTGAGCGAGGAGGACTAGGTGGAGTAGGTGCGGCAGGGGCTGCCTGAACGTCCGCTCCGGCGTCCGCTCCAGGCGCCGCCTCTGTGCCCCCCTGGGTGGATGATGAGCCAGGTGGAAGCGGGCGCGAAGAGGGGTGCTGCTGATGCGGTAACAGAGACATAGCACTGGTCCTCTTCGTGGTACGGGCGGTCGCCATAGGCAGGCGAATCACTGACTGTTCTTCCGCCTGTTTGAGAGTGGGCACCTCAGGTCCTATGGCAGAGACTCGCATGCGATGCCGCACAGAGGCGACACTCCACATACCATTAATGTGCGGCACCTATGCAGAATGCAACGAAGTCGGACAAATTCTAGCCTTCTGGTGTAGCAGGCTCCTCGCCGTTGGGATAGGTCCGGCCATTTTCCGCTTTTGCAGACCCTTGCGCATATATCTCTATGGGAAGCGGCGATTGTACTGTGCAGCACATGGGTGTGCTTGGCGCGACAAGAGCCGCTCGCGCATCGACGTGAGCGTGGGCCAGTGCTCATGGACGAAGCGATGAGAAAGGGAATAGCGTGGGTACATCAGACAGTTCTGCCGAGGCCGGCGCCGGCACGTACAAGGCGGGATACCGCGACGGATGGGAAGCTGCGACAAACTTCATAGCGACATGCATTCATGCTCTGATGAGGCAATTGCCGCTCTACGCCGATGCCTATGAGCCGGCGATCGACGACGCGGATAGGCATGTGGTAACGCTGGAACACTGGCGCGATGACGCGAACGACGCGCACACCACGCCGCCAACGCCTGTCAGGAGTGTGTGACGCGCGGCAAGCGATGCTCCAGCTACGCGGGCAACGCCACCGCATCGCACGCCTGCACACATGGCGAGTCGGGAGGGTGCGGTTCAGCGGTCCGCCTCCTCGGCTTCGGCGCGATCCAGATAAGCGCCGAGCGAGGCGAGGCGTGTCTGCCAGAAGCGGTCGTAGGTGCGCATCCAGGCGCGCACTTCGTAGAGGCGTTCGGGCTGGAGGCGGTAGAGGCGCACGCGTCCGTGCCGCTCTTCCGCGACGAGGCCGGCATCGCGCAACACGCGCAGGTGCTGCGAGACGGCAGGGCGCGACATGCCAAACGGCTCGGCCAGATGGCTCACCGATTCCTCGCCCTGCGCCAGCCGGTCGAGGATCTGGCGCCGCACGGGATGCGCGATGGCGGTGAAGACATCACCTTGCACATGCTCGATAGTGTTGCTTGTCACAGCCATACGCCCGCCAGACATTTAGACATTAGACAGAGATGCCGGTTGCAGATCGATCCACGAGTACGGCTCATGTTCTGTTGACTATACTACGTAAGCAATATCTTACTCGTCAAGTGGCGTGGCCTGGAGTCGCTAGCGCTCCGAGCGCGGCCGGCTCGACACACGCTGACGCTGGATGCGGGCAGACCTCGGCTCCTGCGTCGCCGTTTCGCGTGCGCCTGCCCCGTCTCGGCTGCCGTCTTGCGCAGCCGTTGCGGGTTTGGCACCCGCGGGTTTGTCTTCGGTGAGCCGCTTGGGTGGTATCTCGCGAGTATCGCCTTTCACCGCCTTCGTGGGGGCTGTTTCCTGCGCGCCGTCCAGGCGAGCACGTCGGGGCCGGGGGGTGCGCCTGCTGCGGCGCCCACCGTCGTTGCCTTTGCCGCTGCCGCCCGCAGCGACCTTCCCTTCACGGGGACGTGAGACGTTGGCGGCGAGTCGCGTGAGTGGCGAGATCGCTCCGGCGACGACGGCGCGAGCATAGCGCGAGGCAGGAGTGCTGGCTGGCACCGCCGGTAGTTTCTGGCTGACCTGCTCGTCGGGGCGACGCACGGCGGGCAGCAGCACGGTGAATGTGCTGCCTTTCCCTGCCTGGCTATGGACGCTGATCTCGCCGCCGTGCGCTTCGACGATCCAGTTGGCAATTGCCAGACCCAGGCCGCTGCCATGCTCATCGCGCTCACGGGCCTGGTCACCGCGATAGAAGCGCTCGAAGATGTGTGGGCGCACCTCGGGGGCGATGCCGATGCCATTGTCGGCGATGCTGATCGCGGCGCGGCTTCCCTGGCGTGTCACGGAGATGCGGACCTTGCCGCCTGGGGGCGTGTATTTGATGGCGTTGTCGAGCAGGATCAACATCACCTGGCGCAACTGGCCGGGGTCGGCCTGCACGGCGACCGGCTCCAGCCCCTCGATGGCGAACTGGAGCTGTCCCTTGTGGCGCGCCTGGACCTGCGCACGCGCATGGCGGAAGATATCGAGCGCGAGCTGATCGAGCTCCACCAGCTCGCGCCGTCCGCGCAACTGGTCGTCGAGCTTCGTCCCGGGAACACTTGCTTCGCCACTGGCCGTCGCATCGGCGCGCGCCAGCAGCAAGAGATCGTTGACCAGTGCCGTCATACGGCCAGCCTCGGTGTAGGCGTCGTCGAGCACGGCAGCACGCTCTTCCTCAGGCAGATCGCGGGCGCGGCGCAGAAACTCCAGGCTGCCCTTGATGGTGGTCAGCGGGGCGCGCAACTCGTGCGAGGCATCGGCCACGAAGCGGCGCTGCGCATTGGCGACGCGCTCAACGGCAGCAAGCATATCGTCAAAGGTGGAGGCGAGCTCGCCTACCTCGTCGCGCGGGCCGGTGTAGTCCACGCGACGGCCAAGTCCGGCGCCGTGGGCGTTGATGGCGATGGCGCGCGCCGTGCGCGTCACCCTGGCGATGGGGTCGAGGCTCGTGCCGGCGATGAACCAGCCGCCAAGAGAGGTGAAGAGCACGGCCAGCACGACGCCCGTGATCAACAGGCGCTGCAATGTGTCGAGCGAGCTATTTACGTCGTCGAGTGGCTTGGCGACGGCGACGACGCCTACCACCTTCGTGCCTGTAGCAAACGAGCAATCCAGAGAAGTGGTGCTAACGTTCGCTTTACTGGCACTCGGATTGTTTGAGGGTAGTGTGATGGGATAGATGTACATCCGCAGCAGCGAGCCCTGCTGGCTCCGGGTGGTATAGGCGGGTGGGCAGCGGCCTGACAGCGCGGTCGCGACGGCATCACCGTTCACGGGCAAGCCGGTGCGCGCGATATTCGGCGCGAGATATCTGGCGGTCCGATTCGCGTCCATGATCTCGAATGCCAGATCGATCTGTCCCAGCACAGCCGGAGACTTCAGGTCGAGCTGGTTCTGGATCTTCGCGCTCTGTGCCGGATCGGGCGTTGGCACCGGCGTCGGCTGTGACGTCGCGGTTGGGTTGGGTGTCGTGCCGGGTGTGGCGCCCGCTGTCGCGGTGGGGACGGGTGTCGCGGTGGATTTTGGCGTGGGAGTGCGTGGCGTGGTTGTGGCCGTCGCCGACGCGCTCACCTCATTTTGCACCGTGTTCGCGATGGCCACCGCGCGACTATGGAGCGTCTGATCGATGCTGCCTTCGAGCTGATTCCACGCGACGGCATAGACGATCACGCTAAAGAGCGTCAACGTGATCGCCAGCAGGCCGCCATACCAGAGCGCCAGCCGCAGCCGGATCGAGATATGGTTCAGTACCCATTGGTATGGCAGACGCGACAACGAGCGAATGGACACGATACTCCTCCACAGACGATCAACCGCCAATGCGACACCATCGTCCAGTGCTTCTGCGCATCATACCATCCTCAATCGCCGTCTGTGGAGCTAGAGTTAGGGGCCAGATTATCCTTCGGTTGGCTCGCGCAGGACGTAGCCGGCCCCGCGCACGGTATGCAGCAGGCGTGGCTCGCCTCCGGCCTCCAGCTTGGAGCGCAGGTAGCCGACGTAGACCTCCAACACGTTCGATTCGCCTTCGAAGTCATAGCCCCAGACGCGCTCCATGATGATATCGCGCGTCAGCACTTGCCGTGGCCGGCGCATGAAGAGCGCCAGCAATTCGTATTCGGTGGTGGAGAGGCTGATCTCGCGCTGGCCACGGCGCGCTGTGCGCGAGCCGGTGTCGAGCTCCAGGTCGGCGAAGCGCAGCACCTCCGCCAATTCGGGATTGCGCCGCCGCAGTAGCGCCCGCACCCGCGCGAGTAGCTCCTCCAGCTCCATCGGCTTGACCAGATAATCATCCGCACCGATGTCCAGCCCTGCCACGCGGTCGGGGATGGAATCCTTGGCGGTGAGCATCAAGATGGGTACCTGATTCCCTGAGGCGCGCAAGCGGCGGCAGACCTCCAGGCCGTCAATGCCGGGGAGCATGAGGTCGAGCACAACCAGATCGGGCGGGTGTTGCAGCGCCTTTTGCAGGGCTTCGTCGCCGCGTAGCGCTACATCCACGCTGTAGCCCTCGTATGCCAGCGACCGGCGCAGCACCTCCGTGATATGCCGGTCGTCATCAACTAACAAAATATGTGCTTTCATTGCGTCCCTCACGCGTCTCGACTGACATTCGGCATCGCCGCCTCCATCACGCACCCACCATAATCCTCAGATCTTCACCATGCTCCACACAAAAAGAAGCCCGATATGCCTAGCGGCGGCCCAGTTCTCTCACCTCACAATCTCCTCACTGCACGGGAGGAGAGGGTAAGAGAGGTCACTGCCATCAAAAGCTATCATGCACCCTCAAACGGCATGGCATGCGACTTGCGGGTCTCTGCCCGCGCACCGATTGAGCGGCGTTGTGTATTCTTACGTACATTTCAGGATTGTATCACCTGACTCTTAGTTGCACATGGCATGCTACTCAACGGTGACGCCCCAACG
>DASVOW010000891.1:0-4000 GCA_036383155.1 Ktedonobacterales bacterium | reverse complement strand
CCTCTCCCCGAACGATGTCGTCATCAATGGGTCCATCTACGTACGCAACCAGTGCTTCGCCGACGGCTGCACGGCGCTCGTGAACTTCGGGCGATCGTTATCAAACCTGACCATCAATGTAACCACCCCGAACTTCGGCTGCTACAACGGCGAATTCTGGGCAGTATCGCAAGCCGCGCCGATGCGTCGGGTTCACATCAATGGGTTTGCCACGCTCATGGACTATTGCACCGGTCCGTCGTTCGCGAGTGGCGGCTTCATCGCCGATTCAGCCTTCGACGGTAGCACTGTGGTCAACGGCTCGCAGCAACAGTGGCTGGTCCGGAACAGCGCGCTCGACGGCTGGACCAACGGCGTCTGGAATCAGGTGTTCTCAGGTGTCGTGGGTGCGCCCGCCCAATGTTTCCCCAGTCAGTCGTCATGTGGTGGCCCGTATACGACGCTCGCGAACAGCCCGGTGACACGAGAGGCGCCATACTTGTACACGGACTCCGCTGGACATTACAACGTCTTCGTGCCCTCGGCACAGCGTAACACCGTGGGGACGACGTGGGCCGGCGGCGCGACGCCTGGCTTGCCCATACCAATCGAGCAGTTTTTCATCACTCAGCCGACGGACTCCGCGGCGACGATCAATAAAGCATTAGGCTCTGGCAGGAATCTCATCCTGACCCCAGGCATCTATCACCTGAACCAGAGCATCCAGGTCACGCGTCCCGATACCGTGGTGCTCGGTCTCGGTTCCCGACGCTGATCCCGGAAAACGGAATCGTGTCGATGACGGTGGCGAGTGCGAAGGGGATCTCGATCTCAGGGATGATCTTCGACGCGGGCGCAACGACTTCCCCGGCGCTCCTGCAGGTTGGAAGCGGCCACGCACGCAGTGATAACGAAGCGTCCGACCCGACTGCTCTTCAGGATGTGTTCTTCCGTATCGGCGGCGCAGAGCCGGGCAGCGCAACGAATAGTCTGGTGGTCAACAGCGACAACGTCATCCTTGATGACATCTGGGCATGGCGGGCCGACCACGGCAACGGTGTGGGTTGGAACAACAACACTGCCGATACCGGCGTCATCGTCAATGGTGATAACGTGACCGCGTACGGGTTGTTCGTGGAGCACTACCAGAAGTACGAGGTGATCTGGAACGGGAACGGCGGCACGGTCATTTTCTTCCAGAACGAGATGCCCTACGACCCGCCAAGCCAGGCGGCGTGGATGGAGGCTCCAGGCGTCGACGGCTGGGCGGCATTTAAGGTTGGCAGCAGTGTGGCCAGCTTCAGCGGATATGGTATGGCCAGCTACAGCTTCTTCAACCAGGGCGTGAACATCTACGCCGCGCACGCGTTTGAGGTCCCGGATACGCTGCCGGCGTCGAGCCTCCACGATCTGCTCACGATCTTCCTCTCGACAGCTGGCTCTGGTGGCATCCTGCACGTGGTCAACGACACAGGTGGCTCGTCGACCATCGCCAACCCGGATGTTCCGGTCACTGTGGTGAGCTACCCGTAACGGCTTGACGCCTCGTCCGAGCGTCTGATGAGAGGCCATCAAGCTCTATCCACTGAGATGGAGCTTGATGGCCCATGCGCAAGTGGGGGCGCCGTTAGTCGGCGCCCTCAGCTTCGGGTTGGGGAGTGAGCCAGCGCTGCAGGGCGTGGTCGAGCTCTTGGGTGCGGCGGTCTTCTTCGCGCTGGTCTTCCGGCTCGCCGGCCTCCACTTGTGCAAGCCAGTCGCGTAGCTGGCGCAGCAGTGCATCGCGAGTATAGGGGCTGTCGAGGTCGAAGGTTACGTTGAGCCGCTGCGTGTCGGCGTCTATGCTGCCCTGGCGAATGGGCAGGTCGAGCGTTTCATCTGCTGGGTGCCATGACCCGGAGACGCGCAGACTCAGGGTATGCGGCGTACTGGACTGGCGGGCGCTGGCGGCGCTTTCTCCCTGCGCATGCAGCCTGCGCCGTCTCCGCTCCGCGGCCTCCAATGCGGCCTGTTCTGCCTGGGTGGGGGACCAGCGCGCGGCAAGTCGCTCAGCCAGCTCAGGTGTGAGCAGGGATGGCGTCACGTCGAAGGCGAGCAGCGCTTCGACGAGAACACAGGCGAGGTGTCGCTCATTCTCCGCGAGCACATTCGCGACGAGAGGGTCGCTCATGTCACGCCCGGCCTGCTCATAGCAGCGGCGCAGCACGTAGGCTTCGTTGGCGAGCCGGCGCAGGATAGTGGCGCGACGAAAGAGCGTATCCATCTGCTCAATCTCCTCCTAGGTGAGCGTAGCGCAGTCGATCAATCAAGGGTTGTCTGCAACATGGTAGCACAGCACGGTGAGTGCACCGCTACTCCCTCCCCTTTCTGTACTCTCCACTCTCTTGGTATGCGCTTCGCGCGGCATTAGGGCAGGTGGCCCGTTCCCTGCAAACATGCCACCTGTACGAATGGCCATTGCGACGCAGTAACACCTAACGGTATACTTTGGGAAGGACTGTCTGGCGCATGAAGGCCAGTTGATTCCGCCATATCATTCGCGAACCTGTCAGAGAAAGCTTTTATTGCATGGCTGTTGATACAAATCAGTTTCGGGCTGTTATGGGCCGTTTCGCTACCGGCGTTACTGTTGTTACGACGTGCAAAGGCACGGAACGCCATGGCATCACCGTCAATGCCTTCACCTCAGTCTCACTCGATCCACCTCTCGTGTTGATCTGCATCGACCGCTCTAGTCACGTGCATGATATCTTGATCGAATCCGGCGTCTTTGCCGTCAATATTCTTGCTGAGGAGCAGCAGCACCTCTCAGACTGCTTTGCCGGCCACTCGGAGTATCGCTTTCGCGACTTTTGCGGAGCCACGTTCCATACCGCAACTACCGGGGCGCCAGTGTTGGATGGCACGCTGGGCTATGTGGATTGCCGCGTCGTCGATGTGTTTCCGGGTGGCGACCACAGCATCATTGTCGGTCGGGTGGAGGCGCTCAATACGGGCGAAAACGATGATCCGCTGCTGTACTACCGCAGCCGCTATGTCCTTCCGGGTGAGCAGTTGGGCACAGCGGGTGAGCCAGCAGAGCCGGCGGCGCGAGCAGAGCCAGCGGCGCGAGCAGAGCGTGTACGATGACGTTCACTGCCCAGAGCGAGGCCGCTGTGATGCGGCGGCTCGTGCCGGTTTCTCCGCCGCTGCCGGGTGACGTGCGTCGGGGCGAACGGGAACGCTTGCTGGCCGAACTGCATGAACAGATGGCGGGCTGCCGGTTGTGCGTCGAGGCAGGCTACTTGCAACGCGCGGAGACGATCGCGGGATATCGTGGGCGTATCGGCAATCGCATCATGCTCGTTGGTCAGGCGCCGGGGCATCTCTCGGTCGAGCGGCGCATGCCGTTCAGCGGCCCGGGCGGGAGGGTGCTCGATACGTGGCTGCAGCGCGCGGGCTTCGCGCCGGGGGCGTTGCGTACGGAGGTGTACATCTCGGCACTGACCAGGTGTGATCCCGGCAAGAGTCCACGCGGCAATGGCGACCGCAAGCCCTCGCCGCCGGAGCTGGCGCTTTGCCGCCCGTTCCTGCTGCGCGAGCTGGAGTTGGTGCGGCCTGAGGTGATCTTGCTGGTCGGGGGAATGGCTATCGAGGCGTTTCTCGGTCCGTCGCGGCTGAGCGAGATCATCGGGGCGAGCGTCGAGCGCAACGGCGTGCATATGCTGCCGCTGCCGCACCCATCGGGCGTCAGTCGCTGGCTCAACGAGCTGGACAATCAGGCTCTACTGGCGCGCGCGCTGGAACTGCTGGCGGGCTGGCGCCGCGAGTGGGCCATGTCGTCGTGACGGGTCTGGACCCACGGGCCTGGCATACTGGCATGTACGAATCAATGGTCAATGATTGTGAGGAGTAGGCAATGGCAGAGACAGAGGCACAGTCGCAAACTCAAGCACAAGAGCGAAAGCGCGTGCTGATCGTGATGGCGCATCCCGACGATGGTGAGTTTGGCTGCGGCGGCACAGTTGCCCGGTGGGCCAGCGAA
>DASVOW010000890.1:0-4833 GCA_036383155.1 Ktedonobacterales bacterium | reverse complement strand
ATCTGGTTGCGCGGCGACACGCGCCGCATCTCCTTTCGTCCGATCCGCTGGCTTGTTGCTGCCACATTGGGGTGAGGGTGGCCGAATATGTTGGAGTCGCCAAATTGGATTGCGGCGCCAGCGAGAGGCTGGCTGTTCGCGTCGGGCAACACACCGTATATGCCACAGGTGCGCCAGGAGATCTGCCTGTAGCAGTGCCAACTCGTTGGTATAGCTCGACCGAGTCGATCACCGTGCGCAGCACGAAATACTGCCGCCAGTCCTGACGGCTGTGGAGCTTATCCCAGACTGCATCATAATTTGAGCTCTGCCGTGCCATGGCAATACACGAGACTGTCTGCTCGGGATGCGCCAGTGCCATGTCAAAGTCAACGCCGTCTCCCTCAGTCACGAAGGATGTATCTGGTAGCTGTGAGGAGAATATCGCCGTACTGAGGGAACCGGCGCTGCCCAAAATACTGCCATCCTGGCAGTGAGCATTCAACCACTGACCTACGAGCTTAGCTTCCACTCGACCGGGTAAATTGGCTCCTTGGAGAGGATCCTGAAGGGCATAAGGCGTATTCAGGAAGCCATCGCTCGCAACGAAAAACACTACGAGCAAGAGTATTGCAACAAAGAATGGGCGACTGCGCATCGCTAGCCATGCCGCAAAGAGCGCGATGGCCGGCAACATCATCATGCCGTAACGCTCATTGTAGTAGGTATGAGCACCACTGAAGGAGATCTCAGGCGTTTCGATGATGCTGGTGCCTTTGATCAATGAGAGCCAGTTGAAGACGAATGGCACCAGTGCCGCGAGTACCGGCAGCGTCTGCAAGCCGCAGCGGCGGCGCAGCAACCAGCCCAGCAGGCCAAGCAACGCCACACCCGTCAACAACGCACCGGCTGTGTCAATCGCGGCGAATCCATAGGTATTCAGCGACGCCAAGGGATCTCCGATGGTTGGAACATGCACTGCGGCTCCAGTAGTTGACTGCTGAGCCTTTGACGAATATGGTCCATCGTAAAACTCGAGCCAGTCGCCAAAGATGACGCGGTTATAGACCAACCACGCGGCGCACCCGGCGAAGGCGAGCGAGCCATAGAGTAACAGATGCGATTCCGCGTAGACCCATCGCCCACGCCGCCACGCTATATAGCCAACGATAGCGGCGAGGACGAGTGCGAGCGCCCAGCCATCGTAGCGTATGAGTGTGCCGGCGGCGGTGGCAGCGGCGCACTTCACGAGATCAGACGTGTGCGCATCATGTGCCCATGCCACGGCGTAGTAGATGGCAATGACTGCTGCGCAGATCAGGCCCATCTCCGTCATGGGCGTGCTCTGCATATAGAGCACGTTGGGGTTGAGCATCAGCGCCAGAGCTGCTACCCAACCGGCGGTGCGTGAGGCGAAGGCGAGCCTGCCCAGACGGAGTGTGTACACCGCACTCAGCACATACGCCACCATCGAAGGGAATGCCCCGGCGAAGCCGCTACGGTAGAGATCGTCATTCCAGATCAGCGGCAGCATCAGAATGTGCGTGAACGGAGGCCACACCGTACCGAGTTGGGCCAATCCTGGATGGCGGCCGACGAGGACGCGGCGGGCGATCAGCATGTGGCTGATACTATCGCCATAGGCCAGCGTCAGGTCTTGTTGGGCATACCAGATATAGAAGGCAACGCTGAGCAGTGTCGCCAGCAGTGCGATGAGTTGCGTGTCGCCGAGGTGTATCCTGAGGCGAAACATAGCGCCTTGGGCATGCTCCCGGCGCTTGGCGCGCACACCCACCGGCGCCAGCGTTCCCGCGACGCTTGCCGCAAGCCGGTGTGGGACATTCAGCGCGAGACTGGCGAATGCCGTGATTAATCCGGTCTTGTGGATGCGAGTGGAACGAGTGGGATGGATACCAGCGAGCGCCGCGGTGGAACGAAGCCCAGGCCACAGCATGGCGTGCAGTGGAGTGAGGCGCATGATGAACACCTTCCGATGATTTCTGCTACAGGACACAACAAGGCAGCTCATCCGTAAGCGCAAAAATGCAATCGACAATGAGCTGCTGGCGAGTATTCGGTGATCTGATATCGCTAGTTTGCTGCTCTAGTCTTCAAATTCAGAGCAGGTGTCTAGCGTGCGTTGCGGCAGCATGTCTGGTTGCACATGCTACCGGGGAAATTTCGTACGCGGCGCATTGATGAGGCGCCTTCCATCACAAAACAACCTGCATCTCGACAGTGATGAAGCGGCGGCGGCGGGGCATGGGAGCGCTCACAGGAGCGAGCCTCCGCGGTGAGGTCAGAAGCGAGTCAAAGTATCTCAGTGCTTGCATGCAAAGACGAGAGGTTGCAGCGTCGAGTCACAATTTTGGAATGCCCGGCACACGATCAGTCGCTTGGTACTTTTGGGGGGTGTGTGACGCCCGGCTCGGCTGGCGCAACTTGGAAGAAGACGAGCAACAACGGGAGATGCCTCAGCCAGAGGATGCTCCTGGGTAGTCGCGCCAGGGGGAGCGTGCAATGCGTCTGGAGGGGGAGCGGGTGTACAACCGAAGAACAGGGAGCGTCCTCGCGGCGCTCTGCATTATGCTTCTGGGTTCCCTGCTCAGCAGTTGCGGATCCGCTCCTGCTGGGGCGGCAAAGGTCCGCGCGACGAAGATTCCCACCACTCCGACCGCGACACCGATCCCCTTTGCGCGCCCGGAGTTCCAGACCGGTGTCGTCTTCCCTCGTTGGGGCACAGACGTGTATGGCGCAACGGATACGGACTTCAGCCACGGTGTGGCGGAGGTCAAGCGACAGACGGGCGCGCAGTGGCTCCAGATTGTCGTAACCGTCTACCAGGATTACGTGACCTCCACAGATGTGCACGCCGGCTCGGGAACGCCGACGCCCGAAGCCGTAGCGGCGGGCATTCTCACCGCCAAAGAAGCCGGCTTTCGCGTCTTCGTCGTGCCGCACCTGCTGGTTACCTACGGCAACGTGCCGGACGCCTGGGGCGGATTCGTCACCTTCCGCGATCCCGCATTGCAGCGCGCATGGTTCGACGGCTATTGGAAGGCGCTGGAGCCATACGCCAAGGCGGCGGCCAAGACCGGCGCGGAGGAGTTTTCCCTCGGCAACGAATACATCGGCCTGGAGTACTCCTCCGATGCCCTCTGGAATACCCTCATCGCCCGCGCGCGAGCGGTCTACCCCGGCACCATCACCTACAACACGAACTGGAGCTCGCTGGACGGCTTCGCCCGCCAGTTGCCCGGATGGCTGAAAAACCCAGCGCTGGCATACATCGGCGTCTCGTGTTACCAGTCGCTCGTGGATGCGCCAAAGGCCCTGTCCGTCGCGCAGATCCAGCAGGTCTGGCGGCAGCAGTTCTTGCCCAGGCTCGACGCGCTGAGCAACGCGACGCACAAGCCGGTGCTCATCTCCGAGATCGGCTACCGCAACGCCACCGATGCGCTCTACCAGCCCTGGGTGCATACCACCGGCGCGCCCGCAGACCCAAAGCTGCAGGCGGCGGCGTATGAGGGGGCGGTGCGCTCGGCGCTCGGCGACCATCACATCCAGGGCATCTTCTTCTACGCCTGGGAGAACGGTCCCTTTGCACCCAATGATCTGCCCGCAGCGCAGGCGCTGCACGCAATCTATCTTTCACCCGACGCCTAACCGCTAACGCGCCCACGCTTCATCTCAGGCTCTTTTCCTTCCGCTCGCTCTTCGACACAATCCACAACCGAGACGACCCACATATTGGAGATGCCAGCATGCCTCGCCTCATCTTGCGACGCGCGACGCTGCCTGTCCTACAGCGTCCGCATACTATCCGCCAGCGAGTTCGGCGTGCCACCGTGCGGGTGGCGCTGCTCTCGCTCATCTTATGGGCTGGGGCAGCGTCCCTGCAATTCAGCGCCTCTGCCACCGCATTCGCCGCCCCGCTCGCGACGGCCGATGACTGGCCGACATTCCTGCACGATCCAGCGCGAAGCGCCGCGAGTGGCGATACCACCCTCTCGACGACAAATGCCGCTCAGCTTGCGAAGCTGTGGTCCTACAAGACGGGCGGCGTGGTCGCGGCCTCGCCCACCATCGTCGCCGGCACGGTCTACGTCGGCTCGTGGGACGGCTACGAATACGCGCTCGATGCCGCGACGGGCGCGCTCAAGTGGAAAACCTACCTTGGCGTGACGAATGCCCCGGGCTGCAGTCCGCCCTCGGCAGGCATCTCATCCGCCGCTACAGTGCTGAATAGCGTGGTGTACGTCGGTGGCGGCGACTCCAACTGGTATGCGCTCGACGCCACGACCGGCGCGATTCTGTGGAGCGTCTACACCGGCGACAACAGCGCCACAGGCGGCCATTACAACTGGGCAAGCCCGCTGATCTACAATGGCTCCGCCTATATCGGCATCGCGAGCCTGGGGGACTGCCCCTTGGTGCAGGGGCAGCTCCTGCGGGTGGACCTCACCACACACCAGATTGTCGCCACCTATAACGTCGTGCCCAACGGTCAGGTCGGCGGTGGCATCTGGACATCCCCCGCACTCGACACGGCAACCAACACGATCTATGTGACGACCGGCACTGAAAACAATACCTCGCAACTCTACGCCCAGGCGCTCCTGGCGCTCGACGGCACGACGCTCACATTGAAAGACTCGTGGAAGCTACCCGAGTCGCTGGCCGTGACTGATTCCGACTTTGGCACGACGCCGATCCTCTTCTCCGACGCAGCCGGCGATCAACTCGTCGGCGCCATCAACAAGAACGGCATGTTCTACGCGTTCAAGCGCAACAATCTGGCGGGTGGCCCTTTCTGGCAACAGCAGGTTGCCGTCGGCGGTGATTGCCCCCAGT
>DASVOW010000889.1:0-5626 GCA_036383155.1 Ktedonobacterales bacterium | reverse complement strand
CGCCATCCGTCGTAGTCTACCGCCCGAATGCCAGTGTTGTCAATGGATGTCCGCGCCGCCTGAGAGCGTGTGCCAGATGGAGCAGATTATGCAGGATCGGGAGCAATTCAGACATTAGGGCCGGAGGGTACGCGGCAGCTCCAGGCAAAGGATCTGGTGCGCGAGAGGCGCCCGGAACGAGAAGGGAGACGCATGACATGGCGAGCCAGAACGAACCGGTCAAACGCAGCGTTGGCTTTATTGGATTGGGGCATATGGGTCTCGCGATGGCCCAGAGGTTGCTCGATGCGGGGAATCATCTCGTGGTGTACGATCGGACGCGGGAGAAAGCAGAGCAATTGGTGCAGCGGGGTGCAGACGTCGCACCGTCACCAAGGGAGCTTGCCGTGCGATGCGACGTCGTGATGTCGTGTGTGACTGATGATGAGGCTCTCAGCGAGGTGATGTTCGGCGAGGATGGTGTGCTGGCGGGGGTGCGCAAAGGATCGACGCTCGTCGATCTGAGCAGTGTTTCTCCCAACGCCTCGCGCCGTCTCCATGCGGCGGCTCAGGAGAAAGGCGCCGCGATGATCGATGCTGCTGTTTCAGGAAGTGTGCCGCAGGTCGAACAGGGGAGTCTGGTCATTTTCGTGGGTGGCGAGCAGGAGACGTATCAGCAGTGCAAACCGTTGCTGGAGGTTCTGGGGAAAAGCGTCTTCTATATGGGGCCAAGTGGCATGGGAACGACGATGAAGCTGGTGGTCAACACCTTGCTCGGTGTGGGAATGCAAGCTCTGGCAGAAGCTATCGCGCTTGGCGGAAAGGCGGGCATGGAGAAGGGGTTGCTCCTGGACGTGCTGGAACAGACGGCAGTGTTGACGCCGGGTCAGAAGGCGAAACTGGCAAATGTGAGGCGCGAGCAATATCCGACGCAGTTTGCTCTCTTGCTCATGCATAAGGATTTCGACTTGATTTTGAACGAAGCCTACGCCGTCTCGACGCCCATGCCAGCGACCGCAGTCGCCCAGCAAATGTATACCGCGGCTACGGCAAAGGGAATGGATGAGGATTTTTCTATCATGATCAAGTTTATGGAGCAGCTTGCTGACATATCTACGTAGGAGGCTCCGTCGCTTTTGCACGTCGATGTGGCGCGGTGGATGCCCATGTGCGTTGAGAGCTGTGCGCAATGATGCTCGCTCCTCTGTCACAGATGGTGCAGCGTCTGGCGGTTGCGTGTGTCATCTGCCATCGGTACAATCGGTACGGGGCGAGCACCCGCAAACCTCTCCCATACTCCCTTACATCGCACCTCTCAGGCACGCGATGTCACATACGATAGTGGAGCAACTATGGCACAATTACAGGCCGTCGAGATTCCCGCGCCACACGGCATGCTGGAGGGATTGCTGCGTCTCCCCGACGCCGACGCCCCGGCGCCGCGTATGATCGCCCTCATTTGCCATCCGCATCCGGTCGGTGGTGGCACTATGCACAATAAGGTCGTCTTTCGTGTGGCACAGGCGCTTGGCACGCTTGGTATTCCCTCACTGCGATTTAACTTCCGGGGTGTGGGCCGCAGCACCGGCACCTACGATGCTGGACGGGGTGAGCAGGACGATGTGCGCGCGGCACTTGACTATCTCGCCAGTCGCTTCTCCGAATTCCCTGATATTCCTGTCTGCCTCGCTGGATTCTCCTTTGGCTCGGCGGTCGGCCTGCCCGTTGGATGCGCTGACCCGCGTGTGCGCCAGCTTATCGGCGTCGGCGTTCCCGTCTCGCTGATGGGCGTCAATATGCTCGATGGCTGCGCCAAGCATAAGCTGATCGTGCAGGGCGAGCACGACGAATACGGTCCCCTCGCCGAAGTGCGGGAGTGGTTTGCGCGCATCCCTGAGCCCAAACACCTGACGATAGTTCCCGGCGCTGATCACTTCTTTACCGCTTACCAGACTGAGCTACTCGATGCCGTGATCGACTACTTTCAGAGCGGCGCGTCTGTGCTCGGCAGCCTCTGACCTCCCCCACGGTACCTTGTACAAATGGTGGACACATGCTGGGCACTCGTGGTAAAATACGGGGACGCAGAGAGACGGCACTACGCAACAGGACTGACAGCGCAAGCCGTGGATGAGGGGAACGGGGGAGGATTAACCATGCTTGGGCGGGAGCCGAGGGTCCAGCCGCCAACGCTGGATGCCTACTCTGACATGCCGCTCTTCAATACCAAGGCAGTCGTGCATCACACAGGCGTGCCCGCCCCGACCTTACGCGCCTGGGAACGTCGCTACGGCGTCTTGGCGCCCCGGCGCGGCGAGAACGACTATCGCCTCTACTCTGAGCGGGATATGATGATGGTCACCTGGCTGCGCGAACGCGTCGAGAGTGGCATGACGATCAGCCAGGCTATTGCGCTATTACGCTCGCTAGAGCCGACGCGCCGACGCGGGAGACGCACTCGGTCGCTCGTCGGGCTGCCTGCTGAGACGGGCGTGCAAAGTGTCGCGCCTGCCCCTGGCCGCTTCTCGCTTGAGGATCTGCGCTCGACGCTGCTGCAGCAGTTCGCCAGTCTGGATGAAGTCGCTGCCAGCCGCACCATCGCTCAGGCGCTCGCTATCTACTCTGTGGAGGAGGTTTGCGTCTCGCTCTTTACGCCGGCTCTTGTCGAGATCGGCAGGCAGTGGGAAGCTGGCGAGATCAGTATCACCGTCGAGCACTTTTCCACAGCTCTGATACGCGGCCAACTCGACAGTCTCTTCCGCAGCGCCGCCGGCAATGAAGGTGGCCCGTTGGTGCTGGTCGGCTGTGCGCCGGGCGAGCTGCACGAATTAGGCGCGCTTATGTTGGCTTTGTTCTTGCGTCGCGTGGGGGTACGTGTGGCGTACCTTGGGCAGAATGTCGAGACGGAGGCGCTGCTCTCCACCGTCGCGACGCTCAGGCCCGCAGGTGTGGTACTCTCAGCTAGTCTGTCGCAACACACGGAGACACTGGCACAGGTGGGCGAGCGCCTGAGATCGAGCGCGAGCACGGCGACGATACAGCCGCTCTTCTGCTTTGGTGGGCAGGCGTTTACCAGTGCGCCCGAGAGCGCAAAGGCCGTGCCTGGTCACTATCTGGGCGTGAATGCTCGTGACGGGGTGGATGTGCTTAGGAAGAGGTTGATGGCATAACGGTATGGTGACGAAAGCATCTGCCCAGGACGCGGCCACTTATACTAAGGCTCCATCTAAGATGAAGCCTTTCTTCTCGTTCGTCTCGCGCCTGCCGCTTCATTTCTATCTCGGCATACTGCTCAACTTGTTCGCCTGGACCTCGGGGTGGATGCATCTGGGGTTCTGGTCGCCGTACGTGTTCTTTCCGCTGTGGTTCGGCTTTATCCTGGCGCTCGATGGGCTGAATGTGGCACGATCTGGCACCTCGCCGTTGCGTCGCAGCGTGCCACGCTTCGTCGCGATGTTCGCCATTTCGGCGCTGCTGTGGTGGGCCTTCGAGGGGCTGAATGTGCCGGTGCAGAACTGGCACTACCACATGGATCATGTCTACGCGCCGCTGGAATACATCTTCTGGACGACGCTCGACTTCAGTACCGTGCTGCCTGCTGTCATGGAGATCGCGGAGCTACTTGCCAGCGTCGCGTTGCTGCGTCCACGTCTTGCGGCGGATGACATGGGGCCGCGTCTCACGTATCGGACGGCTTGGGTGCTCGTCGGCGTCGGGGTGGTAGCGCTTGCGCTGCCCTTCATCGTGCCGCATTATGCCTTCGGCCTGGTATGGCTGTGCTTGATCTTCTTGCTTGATCCGATCAATAATCTAGCGCGGCGCAAATCGGCCGTTGGCCATCTGCTCGCAGGCGACTGGCGCTTCATCGTGACACTGCCGCTGGCGGCGCTGGTGTGTGGATTCTTCTGGGAGATGTGGAACTCGCACATGCTGCCGGGATGGTATTATACTGTGCCATTCCTGAACGCTGAGCCGAAACTGCTGCCGCTGAGGCTCTTTGAGATGCCGGTGCTGGGCTATCTGGGCTATCTCCCATTTGGCATCGAGCTTTTCGCCATGTATCAGTTCGTGCTGCTGATTTGCGGACGCCGCAAGGATAACCTGATCTTCTAGGAACTTGAACGTTACTAGGTGATGATCACATGGGGCCGGTAGTGGTCCGGCTTTGCTGTGCGGTCAGATCATTTTTGGCACGGCTCATGCATGCTAGAACGGATACGAAACAGGCGCAATTCACAATGATGTGAGCGCGCCGTCTCGTCTGTATCGGAACACCTGAATATGGACGAGAGATGACACTGAATGGAAAGGAATAGCGCGTAGCGGTTCAGGCCATTTGTCGGGGCAGGAGGCTTCCGCGAGTGGGACCGCGGCTTGTCGCCACGTGTGGCGATATGCCCTTGCCGTTACGCGTGATACAAGGGATTTATGAAGTTACTGAATCAGATTGTGGGTGGAGGACGTGGTGGTAATAGCGCGTCGGGGGCCAGTGCATCGACATACAACGGCCTGCCGGTGCGTTCCAGCCGCTCGACCCTCATTGGTGTGGATTGCGATGGCGTGCTGGCTTCTGATCGCCTGCTCTGGCAACACATGCGAGCGCGCTTTCCTGAGCATATCCCCGCCCGCTATGAGGAACTGAAGACTTTTGAGTGGCCGCGGGCTACGGCAGAGACGCATGCGCTTTGTCAGGAACTTAGCGCGGATTCTCAGTTTGCGTTGCGTCTGACACCCATGCCGGGTGCGACGCAGGCTATCCGCCGGCTCTCGCGCCAAGGCTATCGCATCGTGATGATTACGGCGCGGCCTGATTGCGTACGCGATGCGACGCGCGCCTGGCTGCTTGCCCAGGGCATCTCCGATGACATCGAGGAGATCCATTGCGTTCCCGGTGGACCGGCCAAGGCGCCGCTGGCACGGGCGCTTGGCTGTGTGGCCTTTGTCGAGGACAATCACGCCACGGCCGAGGCGATGGGTATGGCGGGGCTGCGCAGCTACCTGATGGACGCCCCTTACAACCGCATGTTCACGAGACGAAGTGTGCGAGTGGCTGATTGGCATGCGCTGGTAGCCGATCTGATTGTACGCGTACCCGTACGCCATTCGGCTCCGCACGTGACTCCGCTGCCCGCACCACAGGCTTTGCCTCAGGGCGCATTTGCTCTATAGGGTATGCTTGCTGTCTTGTGGCTGCCTACAAACAGTGCAAAGCGCCACGTGCCCTCGCTTGAGGGGTGGCGCTTTGTGGTAGAGAGAGGCTGCTGGGAGTATAGGGCTACCGCCAGACGCTCTCCGCTGGCAATGGAGGTGAGGTGGGTGCTGGCGTCCGTGTTACCTCCATATCGTCGTAGCGGTTCAGCCGATAGATGAGGGAGGAGAGCCCCCAGCTCAATATGAAGATGCCCACGATCCCATAGCCAACGGTGCCAAAGTCTAGATTGTTGACGGCGTCCCAAAAACCGCCGGAGAGCTTCAACTGAGTGCTGGTGATTTGCAACGTCTCGATGGCTCCCACGAGCAACGCCACCAGCACCGATACGCAGGTGATGCTCATGTTGTAGAAGAGCTTGCGGATTGGCTTTACGTATGCCCAACCGTAGGCGCCAAGCATCATCACGCCATCGGTGGTGTCGGCCAGGCTCATCCC
>DASVOW010000888.1:0-3952 GCA_036383155.1 Ktedonobacterales bacterium | reverse complement strand
TGGCTCGTCCACCGTGAAGGTGAGGAGGCGCGCGCCGGTCCAGACGAAGCCGTTCAGCACGGTGCCGTTGGAGGCGAGGGCCAGCAGCTTCGTATCGGAGAAATAGGAGCCGTACACGTATTGCGTGGCGAGGGTGAGCCCCGGAGCCGCCGCATTACCGGTGAAGCGGATTGCGCGGTGGCTCGTGCCGTCCCCGACGAAGATATGCGTGTGGAGCGAGGGATCGGCCGCCAGCACGGCGCCTGAGGGGAAGAGTGTGCCACCGCTCGTAGTCGTGTTGGTTCCAGCCTGAGTCGCCGCCGCGGCAGTCGGCACCGGCGTCGCATTCGTGTAGTCGATGGGCGCGTCGAAGGCCACCGGCGGCAATGCCACTACGGGAAACGGCAGATAAGCGGCTTTCGGATCAAGCTGACCCACGCTGCCATCGCTCAACAGCACATAGAGGGTATTATTCGCCGCGGCCAGCGATGTGGCGGACTGTGTCAGCGCTGTCGTCAGCTTGGGTCCCTTCGCGCCATCATCGGTGAACGTCCAGATGCCGGAGGAGCCGGATGTGCTCGTATAGCCGATATACGTCGTGCTCCCTTGCACCGCCAGCAGCTTTGGCGTCTCCCCGTGAGGCGTCGCCACAGTCACCCGCAGCTGCGGCTTCACATGATACGTGCCGTTCGCATTGATGCTATCGGTTGGCACTGCAAGCACGCTATAGGCGCCGCCACTCTTCTCGACCAGAGCAAAGAGAGCACTACCGTCGGCGGCGAGCGCCACCGTCGTTGCCGCCACATCGCCCGCTAGAGGCAGCGCCGCACAGGTTGCGGGCCCTTGCCCCACCGCGCCCGTAGCATCAAGCGGCATCTCCAGCCGGTAGATAGCGCCGCCGTTGAGCGTGTAGAGTGTTTGTGTGGCTGGCGGAGGCGTACCGGGCTTGCTGGCGGGCATGGCCACCGCTGTGAACGCGGTCAGGTTGCTCAATTGGGTCGCGGGCGTTCCATCTGGAGCGATACAGCTTACATCGTGCATCAGCACACGCCCGGACGGGAGCGGAGTGATCTGCGCCGCCGTATTGTACCGCTGCATCGCATCGCGCACCGCCGGCGAGATCTGCTCGTCGAGTATCTGCTGCGCACGATCGCGGCTCGTCGCATCCGCCTGCTGGTCTTGCAGGTCGGTCTGCAGGCGCTGTTGTGCTTGTGCCAGCGCGGCGAGGGCCTTCGCCGGATCGCCCGAGGGAGCCTGCTGAATCGCCTGTTGCGCTGCCGTCACATCGGAGTTGAGGCGCTGGGTCGCGGCGCGAGCCGCCGCGTATGGGCCAAATCCAACATACCAGATGCCAACCGCGACCGATACCACCGCCACCAGCGCTAGCAAACGCACGGCAGCCAGTGCGACACGCCCACCCGCGCTACGTTTGCGCGGCGCTACGACTGTGGCGACCGCTGCGCTATGCCGTTCCAGGTCTGGCTGGTGTGTATTCGCGGGGATCTTAGTCTCTTTCGCGCTCCTGGCGGGCGCGCTACGTGGCATCGCTGGCAGCGGCTGCGTGATCGTCTGCTCCTCGCCTTCGGAAGGCACCGGAATAGTCACCTCACCGGCAACCTCCGGCACTTCGAGCATGTGGACCACCAGCGCGGTGATGTTATCCGGCCCGCCGTTCGCATTTGCCATATCGACCAGATTGCGCGCGCCAGCCTCAGGGTGCTGGTGTTGCGCCATCTCGTGCTCGATAGCGTTCTCATCGACATAGCCATGCAGCCCGTCGCTGCAGAGCAGCACGCGGTCACCGTCTTGCAACGTCTCGACGAAGAGATCGGCGCTGACGGTCGGCTGCGTGCCCATGCTGCGAGTGATCACGTTGCGATGGGCATGCGTGCGTGCTTGTTCTTCGGTCAGCACACCGGCGCGCACCTGCTCGGCGACCCAGGAGTGGTCGAACGTCACCTGGCGCATCATGCCGTCGCGGATGAGGTAGGCGCGACTATCGCCGATGTTCACAAAGTAAGCGCGACCACCATGGACGACCAACGCCACACAGGTGGTGCCCATGCCCGTCATCTCGGGATGCTCGCGCGCATAGCCAAAGATCGCTTGATTGGCTTGCTTTACCGCGTAGGCGAAGCCGCGAATGATATCCGACTCAGGGCTGGAGTAGTAGGCGTCGCGGATGTTGTTGACGCCCAGCTCCGCGGCTACTTCGCCCGCGGCATGGCCTCCCATGCCATCGCACACGACAAAGAGCGCACCTTTTTCTTCGAGGAGGCGTTCATCAGTGGGCACATAATGCGTCACATTGTCTTGATTGCGCTCACGTCTGCGACCAACATCCGTCAGACCTGCTACCGCCAGGCGTAGTTTCTTTGCCAAGACCGTGCCCCCACCTGATGAGATTCCAGTCAGCCCCTGTGGCTGAGGCTCTTGGACGCCGCCCATCATACACCCGCTCCCGAAAAAACGCAACCGGACACTGCCCGATTGGGGGGTGTCCGCAAGCCTCAGCCACGACCGGCTCCCCTGTCACCGTTGACTTGTCCACCGATACGATACAATGTGGCTGTATGTGCATAACGAGTGAAGCAAGCCAGATGGACAGGAAAAGTATACCCCGATGACAAATTGGGTACAAATTCACATGTCGCATGCAGAAACAGTTCCAATGCTGATACAGAAAGAAACACAATGAATGATAGGCACAAAAAAACGCGGCTGCTGCGCGCATTCACTATGGCAGGCGAGATAGACGGAGACGCTATCGAGGAAGCCGCGCGCATTCTGCACAGCGGCGGACTCGTCGCCTTCCCCACCGAGACAGTGTATGGCCTCGGCGCGGACGCGACCAATCCCGATGCCGTCGCGGGCATCTTCGCGGCGAAGGAGCGACCCTACAGCGATCCGCTGATCGTCCATCTGGCCGACACTGGTGCGCTCCCAGAGGTTGCGGCGGAGATTCCGAGCGAGGCACTTGTGCTTGCCGAGCGCTTCTGGCCTGGGCCGCTCACGCTGATCCTGCCGCGTGCTGAGGCAATCCCCGCAGTAATCGCCGCGGGAGGAGCGACCGTCGGCGTGCGTGTGCCCGCGCATCCGGTGGCGCTGGCGCTGCTGCGTGCGGCGGATGTGCCGGTGGCGGCGCCGAGCGCCAATCGCTTCATGCATACCAGCCCGACGACGGCGGAGCATGTGCTGGCCGACCTCGACGGTCGTATCGACTGCGTGCTCGATGCCGGCCCGACGACAGTTGGCGTCGAATCCACCGTGCTTGATATCTTAGCGCGTCCGCCTCGCATCCTCCGGCCCGGCGGGGTGACGCTGGAGGCGCTGTGCGACGTGCTGCCCGACGTGCAGGGGCCGGCTGCGCCCGCATCGAGAGCCCAAGCCACCGCCGACCATCAGAATGACGCAGTGATAGCTCCTGCCCCCGGCCAACTGGAGCGCCACTATGCCCCACGCACGCGGCTGCTCGTCTTCGACGCGAGCGGTGGGGTGGCATTAGCCGCGATCCGCGCCGAGGCTGAGGCGGCGCTGGCGCGCGGCGAGCGTGTGGGCGCGCTGCTGCCCGACGACGAAGCGGACGCGCTGGCGCTGCCCGACGTGGCCGTGGCCCGGCTCGGCAGCAGCGACGACCTCCCCGCGATCTCCCGCTCCCTCTACGCCGCCCTGCGCGCGCTGGACGCCCAGCACCTCGATATTATCCTCACCCACACCTTTGGTATGGAGGGCCTCGGCCTCGCCCTGTGGGACCGCCTGCGCCGCGCCGCGGGAGGACAGATGCGCACCGTATGACACCTGCACCGAGCAAATGTTGAGCATATAATGAGATTAGGTGCCAGTCGCAAGTTGATAGGAGAAAGCATGATGAATGAACGATTGCGCGCAGTAGTCGAGCGGGTGGAGCACCTGCCTGATGCCGAACAGGAAGCGCTGGCCAAGTTGCTCGAAGAGGAGCTGGAGGAGCGTGAGT
>DASVOW010000887.1:0-4020 GCA_036383155.1 Ktedonobacterales bacterium | reverse complement strand
CCGCAGAAGATGCAGCGGTCGAGCGCGAAGTCCCAGCGCACCAGCTCACGCTCCGCCATCATCAGCGAGCCGGTCGGGCAGACCTGCACGCACGCGCCGCAGGAAACGCAGTCGGTCGAGAAGAGCGACACGTTGAACGGCGTGGAGACGATGGTGTCGTAGCCGCGACCAAACTGCCCGTAGCAGTTGGGGCCGATCACGTCGTGGCAGACGCGCACGCACTGTGTGCAGTTGATGCACTTGTTGGGGTCGCGCAGGATGAAGCTGTGCGACAGGTCGTAGGTATAGTCGTGGTAGTCCTCCGGCTCGCCGTCGTGGAAACGGTTATCCGTCAGACCATACTCGATGCTGTGCTTCTGCAGGTCGCACTGCCCCGCCGCCGGGCAGGCGCACTGCAGGCACCGCCCCGACTCGCGCTGCGCCTGCTCCGGTGTGTAGCCCATCTCGATCAGGCGGAAGTTGCGCTTGCGGTCCTCATAGGGCAGCATCGGCATCTTGACCTTCGGCTCGATCGGCTTGTACGGCACGATGTCGAAGAGATCCGGCTTGCGCTCCTGCGCCTCGATGCGGCGCGAGACCTCGGCCATATCCTCGTCACGCAGATACGCGTCAATCGAGCGCGCGGCGAGCTTGCCCTGCGCGACGCATTCGATGATGGTGGATGCGCCAAGCACAGCGTCGCCACCGGCAAAGACGCCCTTGCGCGCCGTCATGAAGTTATAGGGGTCCGTCTCGATGGTCGTGCGCTTCGTCCACCTCACGCCCGACTCTGGCGGCAGCACTGCCTGATCGGGCTTCTGGCCGTACGCGGGAATGATGATGTCACAGGGGACGACATATTCGCTGCCGGGGACTGGCACCGGGCGGCGGCGGCCGGAGGCGTCCGGCTCGCCAAGCTGCATGCGCTGGAACTCCAACCCCTTGACGTTGCCCTGCTCGTCGAAGATGATGCGCGAGGCGGCGGCGAAGAGCTGAAGGTCGGTCCCCTCGTTCTCGCCGTCCTCCACCTCCTCGAAGGTGGCCGACATCTCTTTGCGTCCACGGCGATAGACCGTGTGGACCTTGGCGCCGAGGCGCAGCGACGTGCGCGTGCAGTCAAAGGTGGTGAACCCGCCACCCAGCACCACGACCTCTTTCGAGTCGTCCACCGGCTGCGGCAAGCCCATCGTCTTCTCAGCAAGGAACTTGATCGCGTTCACGACGCCAGGGGTATCTTGGCCCGGCAGGCCAAGCTCGTTCGACGTCCACGCGCCGATAGCCAGATAGACCGCGTCGAAGCCCTGAGCAAAGAGATCGTCGATGGTGAAGTCTTCGCCGAGCTTGACGTTGTACTGCACGTCAACGCCCAGCCGCCAGACGCCCTCGAACTCCTTGTCCATCATATCTTTTTGCAGGCGATACTCAGGGATGCCGTAGCGAAGCTGCCCGCCCGCCTGCGGCTGCATGTCGTAGACCTTGCAGTAGTGCCCCTTCAGGGCGAGGTAATAGGCTGCCGTGAGGCCACAGGGGCCGGCGCCGACGATGGCGATCTTCTTGCCCGTGGGCGCCTCCTGCATGTACGGCGTTGGCGGGTCGTCGAGAACCTGCTCGGCGGCGAAGCCGTGCATGCGGCAGATGGCAATCTCTTCCTCCACCAGCCCACGGCGGCAGACCTCCTGGCACGGCGCCGGGCAGGTGAGGCCGAGGACGTAGGGGAAAGGCAGCACCTCCTTGACGAGGCGCGCAGCCTCGCGGTTCTGCCCCTTGGCGATCAATTCCAGATAGCCGGGGATGTCGATGTGCGTCGGGCAGCCGATCTGACAGGGAGGCTGGCAGTAGGCATTATGGTCCGAGAGCATCATCTCCAGGTTCGTGCGGCGAACGTGTGTCAGCCGGTCTGACTTGGTGCGCACGACCATACCCGGCGCTGCCGGCGTATTGCACGAAGGCAGCGGCCGCTCGGCGCCTTCGATCTCCACCAGACACATGCGGCAGGCCGAGGTCGGCTCCAGCTTCTCGTCGTTGCAGAGGTTGGGGATGTCGACGATGCCATTTTCGACGGCGACGCTCAGCAACGTCTGGCCGACATATGCCTGCATCGTGCGACCATCGATCGTCAGCTCGAACGAGGGCTGGCCGACCTCGTTGCGCTTGAACGGCTCGCCACCAGGGGCCATAGCCGTGTCACCGCGGATTGTGACAGCCATGTAAGTTCCTCATCTAGTCGGGTAATGACAGGCTATAGCACATGCTTCGTGGCATAACGGTGCGCTCGCACAGGGATGCACGTGCCGGTGGGGCAGCGGCCATCCAGATGCGCCGCGAAGTCGTCGGCGAAGTATTTCATGGCCGTGACGACAGGATGGACGGCGTTGACGCCGAAGCCGCAGAGCGAGCCATCGGGCACGTAGTGCGCAAACTCATCCAGCAGGTCGAGGTCACCCTTCGCGCCGATGCCGCTCTCGATGCCCTGCAGCACGCCCGCGATACGCATGACGCCAACACGGCAGGGAATGCACTTGCCGCAGCTCTCCTTCGACAGATAGTCGCTGCGCTTCATTGCCCAGTTCACCATGCAGGTGTCCTGCGGCAACACCTCGATAATGCTCGATCCGATGATGGCGCCAGCATCCTCGATTGGCTCGTAGTCAAGGCGCGTGTTGCGCTGAGACAGCGGCAGCACACCGCCCTGCATGCCACCGATAGCCACGCCCCGCGCGTTCGACTCGTTGGCGGTGATGCCGGCTGCGTGCAGGGCATCTTGAATCGTCGCGCCGAAGGGCACCTCGACGACCACGCCCCTGGCAGTCTCGGCGTCCGGGCCGATGACGGTGAAGAGCTTTGTTCCCGGCGTCGCCTGCGTGCCGGATGAGCGCATGGCCGCGCCGCCACGCGCCACGATGGCGGGCAGGTTGACCAGCGTTTCGGCGTTCTGCACGACGGTCGGCTTATCAAAGAGGCCATACTCGGTCGGATAGGGCGGGCGCTGCTGCGCTTTGGCCGGGCGACCGCGAATGACCTGCAGCAGCGTTGACTCCTCGCCACCCATGAAGCCCACCTCGACGCCAACCTGCGTGATCGAGAGCGAGAAGCCCGTGCCCATGATGTTGCGCCCGATAACGCCCTGCTCCTCCGCCTCATGCAGCGCGGCTTTCACCACATCGGCCAGCGCCTTGTCAGCGCGCATATAGAGGAATGCTTCGCTGGCGCCGACGACATACGCGGCCAGCGCGATGCCCTCGATGACGAGATGTGGCGAGCGCTCCAGCAGCGTCCGGCTGATCAACGAGCGTGGGTCCGCGTCGTAGGCGTTGCATACGACATACTTTTGGTCGTCAGCCGCGCGCCCGACGATCGCCATCTTTTCGGCGGCGAGCACGCCGCCGCCGCCACGGCCACGCAGGCTGGCGGCACGGATCTCGCCCAGCACCTGATCGGGCGACATCTGCGAGACGGCTCGCTGCAGAGCGAGGTAGCCGCCTTCTTTACGGTATGCGGCGACGGTGGTGAGGCTGGTATCTCCCGGCTTGCCCAGGAGACGATACGATGTATCAGGCACTCTGGCCCCTCCTGTGCTGGATGTTGCCATACTTGCCGCGAGTAGCAGGCGACGGGCCCCGCTCAACCTGATCCATGCGCAAGACGCCCTCAACTCTGGGTTTGGCGGGCTGGAAGTACGGGCTGGATGTCACGATGCCAAAGATATCGCTGAGATCGACGCCGCGCCGCTCGACGACGCGCCAAGCGACCGAGAGCGGCATGCCGCCATAGATCTGCATCAGCTCGTTGAGCGTCTGCGTGAGATCCCAGGCTTCGAGCGACGCCTGATCGAGCACAGCCTCGGCGGGACCGAGATCCACCGCCTCTTCGAGATCAATCGTGACGGGTGTCTCCGTCGCCGGCGACTCCTTGCGGTACGGATAGTCGACCGCGTAGGGCGAGAGCCGTGGCGTGTAGAAGCCTGCTATCGCCGTGTTGGAGAACCAGGGCCGCTCGCGGAAGCGCAGCGTGGGGCGCGCTTCGATCGTGATGGCGCGCGGC
>DASVOW010000886.1:0-2793 GCA_036383155.1 Ktedonobacterales bacterium | reverse complement strand
CCAGCCGGTCGCGGTCCACCTGCGCTAGCAGCGCGCGCGGATCCGTCACCTGCATATCCAGCGCGCTCGCCGCCACCGTCGCAGCGCTCGCCAACCATGCCAGCGAGCCTTCGCCCAGGCGATTCTCGAAGTTGCGGTTCTGGGAGCTCAGCCACACCTCGCCCTTGCCCGCCTTCCGGCTGGCAATACCCAGGCACATCGAGCAGCCCGGTGGATCTACCACAAATCCCGCCCGTTCATAGATCGTCCACAGCCCCGCCTTCTCCAGATTCGACCGGATCAGCAGATCGCCCGGCACCACGATGCGCATCCCGCTCTCGCGTGGCGCGGGCGTCTTGCCGCTCGCCATCGCCGCCTCCAACACCAGCGCGCCCAGCGCCAGCTCCTCCTCCGTCGTCGTACACGCCCCGATGAAGCACCCGTCGAGCGTCTGCCCCGTTAGCTTCCCCACGTCAAACACATTATCCGGCGAGAACGGCTTGGCGACCTGCGGCGCAAGGCTCGTCAAATCAATGGGATAGTGCGCCACATACGGCGCGTCCTCGTCGGCGCGGAAGTAGCGCGCGCTATCGTTGTAGCCGCGCCGCCGCCGCGAGAGCCAGTCCGCCACCGGCTCATTCGCCTCGAAGATGCCGTTCAGCCCGCCAAACTCCGCCGTCATATTGCAGATGGTGAAGCGCATATCCGTCGAGAATTTCTTCGCCGCCTCACCGCGAAACTCCACCGTGCGCTCCATCGCCACCGTATTGCGCCCCAGAGTCCCCAGTGTGCGCAGGATGATATCCTTGCCGCCGATGCCAAAGCCTGGCGTCCCCTCATACTCGACGGCGATCGCCTCCGGCACCTCGATCCACGTCTGCCCCAGCACCATCGCCGCCGTCACGTCCGCGCCGCCCAGCCCAATCGCGAGCGCTCCCAGCCCACCGTGCGAGCTGGTATGTGAGTCCGCCCCCAGCACCACCTCGCCCGGCTGCACCAGATCGCGGTAAAACTTCGTGTGCATGATCGTCACATTGGCGTCGTAGAAATGCTTGATGCCGCTCTCCTTGGCAAACGAACGCGACAGATCCACCAGCTTACGTGTGCGCGCATCCTGTGCCATCGTCACCGGATCGACCGTATGGTCCAGCGCCAGATAGAAGCGGTCGGGGTTGAAGAGCTTTGGCCTGCCCAGCAGCGAATACGTCCGCTCCATGCCATTCCACGCCAGCTCGCTCGCAATCGCCCAATCCACGCGGATCTGCAGCATATCACCCGTCTCTACCCACGGGCGCGTCAGCCCCACCGCATGTTGCGCCAGGATCTTCTGTGTCAGTGTCATTGGCGGGCGCTGCATATTGGAAGACATCATCGTCTACACCTCTCACTCATGCCGTCTTCGATAGCGAGAAAGGAAAGAGTCGTCGCACAAGACATCATACAACAAACGGCATACAGGCAAGAAGAGAGCAGCCGGCACGCCCCGTCTCAATCCGGGTACGTGCCGGCTGCTCGTGAATGGTGCGTAGCGCTACAACGTGTCGCTACGCCCTGTCGATAGTAGAAACTCTGAGCCTAACCATACTCGCGCATACAAGCGCAACTATGGTGCTGCGCCCTGCCCCTCCTGCGTTGCCTGGTCCGGCTGCTGCTGCACCGGCTGCTGTGGTGCCGCCTGTTGAGGCGGTTGTTGTGGCACTCCAGTCTGTTGCACTGGTTGCTGCGGCACTCCCGCCTGCTGCACCGGCTGTTGTGGCATGCCGGCCTGTTGAGCCGGAACTTGTTGCACGGGTTGTCCTTGCATAGGGGCTTGCTGCACCGGCTGCTGAGGGGCCTGTTGTGCTGGCTGTCCTCCGAGGAGCCCTCCTGCAGCGCTGCCCACGCTGCCTAATGTCTCGCCGAGTCCCTGGCCGATGCCGCCGACTGCCTGCCCCAGCCCTTGGCCCACACCACCAACTGCCTGGCCAGCGCCGGTCGTCAGACCGCCAACTGGATTTTGAGGTACTGCCTGCTGTTGTGCCGGTTGTTGCGGCACCTGCGGCTGTGCTGGCTGTTGCGGCACTGCTTGTTGTGGTGCTGGCTGTTGCGGCACGGCCTGCTGTGTTGGCTGTTGCGGCACGGCCAGCTGTGTTGGCTGTTGCGGCACTGGTTGCTGTGGCGCCGCCTGTTGAGGCTGACCTGTAGGGGGCGGCGAATTCTGCATGTTCTGCGTGCTCTGATCATCCTGCTGCAGGTTCTGATTTCCCATCTACTACTCCTGTTATATGCACGTGGTGCTTATCAAACCTGATCACGTCATTGTTGCGAACATCGTGGCGCACTTGTGCGCAGTCGCGCCCCAAAATATCCGCTGTACAAAGTGTGCTGCACAATGCGCGCCATCCTACGCTGTACGCCTGGCATATGCCAGGCGTACAAATATTGACTCGATGATTCGACGAACCTAGTGGAATGCTGATTGCAGCGCTTGCTCGACCTGCTGCTGCATCGACTGGCGCACCGGTTCCAGTGCCTTATCCATCTCTTGCTCCAACGAATTGCGGACAGGCTCCAGTGCCTGATTTATCTGCTGATCCAAGGAATTGCGCACGGGCTCCAGCGCCTGGTTCAGCTCCTCTTGGAGATGTGCCCGCACCGGTTCCAGCGCTTGGTCCATCTGTTGCTGCACCGTCTGTGTGATCTGCTTCTGCAGGTTCGCCAGGATCGGCTGTATGGCCTGTGTGAGTTGTTGCTGCAAACCAGTGACCGCACCTTCCGCGGCACCTTGCACTGCCTGTGTCGCCTGTCCTGCCTGTTGTTGTGCTGTGTCAGTCA
>DASVOW010000885.1:0-2279 GCA_036383155.1 Ktedonobacterales bacterium | reverse complement strand
CCAGGCAATCGCGCCGGCGCCCTCGACCGTGATGTCGGAATACAGGTCGTCGAGCGTTGGCTCGGGGCTCTCATCGGCGAAGCGCGCGATATCCTCGATCTCGGCATCCACCCGATCGTTGGTGGCGCGAATGTCTTCGTCGCGTATCAAGCCCGCGTCCTTCAGCTTCTGCTCAAAGAGCGCGATGGGGTCGCGCGTGGCCTTCCACTTCTTCTCTTCCTCACGCGTCCGGTAGTAGGCCGGGTCAGCCATCGAATGGCCGCGGAAGCGGTACGTCACCGACTCGATCAACGTCGGGCCGCCGCCGGCGATAGCGCGCTCACGTGCCTCGCGCACTGCCTCGCGCACTGCCAGCAGATCCATGCCGTCCACATTGATGTAGGGCATGCCATACGCCGCCGCGCGTGGCTCCAGCGACGACACCGACCATGCCTTGGTGACGGCCATACCCATCGAATACTGGTTGTTCTCACAGAGGAAAACGACCGGCAGCTTCCACAGCGCGGCCAGATTCAGCGCCTCGTGGAACGCGCCCTCGTCCACCGCGCCATCGCCAAAGAGCGCGGCCGCCACACGCTTCTCGCCCTGATACTGGATGGCCAGCCCAAAGCCCGTCGCCATCACGAGTTGCGCGCCGACGATAGCCTGCCCACCGATCAGGTTCTTCTCGCTGCTGTACATGTGCATCGAGCCGCCCTTGCCTTTGCTGCTGCCTGTCGAGCGGCCATACAGCTCCGCCATGACGGCGTGCGGATCGATGCCCTTGAGGATTGCATACCCGTGCTCACGATACGAGCTGAGCACGTAGTCTTCCGGCTGGAGCGCCGAGAGCGCACCGACGCCGCTGGCCTCCTGCCCGATGTAGAGGTGGAGGAACCCGCCGATCTTGCCAAGCGTGTAGGCCTCAGCCGCCTTTTCCTCGAAACGCCGGATCAGCACCATCTTGTAGTGCATATCGAGCAGTTGCTCACGATTGAGCCCGGCCACCGTCAATTCCCGAATCGCCATTCGATGTGTCTCCTTCCCGTCAGGGAATGGGGTGCGCGCTCATGCCATGGAGCGCGAGATGTTGCTGTGGAAGAAGTATCGCGTGTCTTGCCGAGTGCCCTCGACCGAGCCAGGATGCACGGCATATGCCCACCCATCCAGACCCTTCGATTGGTCCTTTGCCGAGCGCCGGCTCAACGCGGCCCGCGTCTGCTTCAAAGTATGTTTTGCATAATTGTCAGTCATAGGTGCCGTGTCGTCTTGCTGTTTGTTTCGTGGATGTCATGGTGAGTGTCGGATCGTCGTGCCCGTCCACCAAACTACAAACCTCACATCAGCTGCGGCTCCGAGTCCGGTTCGCCAGCTTTGACGCGCCTACCGCGTTGCGCTTATCATGCAGAGCAGAGCCTGTACCCCAATTTCGCATTCCACGAGGAGAATCCCGTGACATACGTCATTTGCCAGCCCTGCATCGGCGTCAAAGATGCGTCGTGTGTGGATGTCTGCCCCGTCGATTGTATCCATGCGACTGAGGAAGATGAGCAGTACTACATCGACCCCGCCGAATGCATCGACTGTGGCGCATGCGAGCCTGCCTGTCCGGTCGACGCCATCTACGAAGAGGGTGCCGTTCCTCCAGAGTGGCGCTCGTTCATCCAGGTCAACGCAGACTACTTCAATCGCTAGCCGCTCCCGGACGAATTCTCCGACTCCACAGCCCTCCCATGTGCCGCCCGTCGCCAGTAGCTTTCTCGTGCCCATCTGGCGCTAGTCCGCTGGATCACCTGGCCTGAGCTGAACAGTGATACCACGACAAAAGCCCGACTTCCGCGGAAGTCGGGCCTCATTGCTCGGCTTGCAGCTTGCAGATAGACGCGCTCTTGCGCTACACGGCGCCATTGCCGCGTTTGGAGACAAATAGAGGCAAACGCCTCGACTCTGCGATGCCGCCTTTGCCGCGAAGGTGCTGGTGTACCTGAATTACGCTGGCATCGGGATTGCCGCGCCAATAATCGAGACCACCACGAAGAGCACGACAAACACGATCGTCATACGAAACAGCAAGCGATCAATGCCGCGTCGTGTCTTGAAGACAGTGCCGGTGCCGCCGAAGACGCTGCCCAGGCCCGCCCCGCGCACCTGCAGCAGAATCACGGTAATCAGCGCAGCGGACACGATGATCTGCACGATCTGGAAATACTGGCGATACGGCGCAAGAATAGTGACGAAGTTCACGAAGCCCAGCCCCTCTGCTCGCTGAACACTTCTCTGCTCAGGCTCCGCGCTCCGCA
>DASVOW010000884.1:0-24713 GCA_036383155.1 Ktedonobacterales bacterium | reverse complement strand
GCGTACTCCCCGAGCCTATAAAGAGGAGGACGAGCGCAGACACTCCAGTGATAATCTCGAAGCTGCGCACGCCCATGAGCCACAAGACGATGCGCCGGCGTGCCGGGTGACTCACGACCTGTTCAGCCTCGCTCGTGGTGAAACCCGTCCCTGTAAATGCCGAACGCGCTTGAAACGCCGCCGCATCCCCGGATAAGCCGGTCAGGGTCAACGCAACGGTCGCGATGCGCTCAATGATGAGTGAGAGGGTCAAGACGAGGAGAAATGAGACGAGGGCAACCATGTACTGTAGCTCCTGGCGGCTGCACGCCACACCCACTCTGCAATGTGTGTAGCGTGCAGCGCATGTCCATGTCCCGCCTGACTCTAATACGCGGGCGTCATGGTCTCTCCGCGGGCTCGCATAGAACGTAGACGCAAGCTCAACCCGATGAGCACGATGCCAAAGATGATCGCATAGATGCCGATGAGCCACACAATCGCCAGTGCGCCTGCTCCTGGGAACGCAAAGAGCAGGATGCCGAAGACGATTGAGAGTACACCGCCCAAGATGAGCAGCCACTCGTTCTGGATGACACGCCGCAGTGCTATCGCCTGTACGATCTCGGCGATGCCTGTGACGATGGCCCATGCGCCAATGAAGTAGAGCAGCACCAGCGCGGTAATACCTGGATAGAAGAAGGTGAGCAACCCCGCGATGATGCCAGCGAGGCCTTCCACTATCGGCCAGCCAACGCTGCGCCAGTCAAATCCACGGCGTCGACTGGCCGCCTGGACGGCGGCTACAAGGGCGAAGATGCCGTCCACCAGGGCATAGGCGCCAAACAACAAGACAAGGATCTGCAGGGTAAGCTGCGGCCAAAACAATGCCAGGATGCCGAAGAGCACCGCGGCGATGCCACGAATCAAGACCGCCCACCAATTGCGTGCCATCAATGTCATGGTCTACTCTCGTCCTTTTCATCACTGGCCGTTTTGCTCTGTGACATAGCCCCACCACCTCTCCGATTCGAGAGGTTGGGCGATCTAGGTCGCCAGAACAGACAGCGAAACTATCTCTGCCCTGCCGTTGCTCCGTCGCGTGGAGTCTGTTGGTTCTAACCCTGACTTTGTGTTTGACTCTGTGATTGACTCTGTGATTGACTCTGTGATTGACTCTGCGCTTGCCCCGGCGTGATGCGAATCGCGCGATCCCGCGCCTGCGCCGACTTGGGCAGCCGCAACGTCAGAATGCCGTTCTCATAGGAGGCGCTGGCGTGCTCGGCATCGACATCACCCGGCAAGCGCACTTGCTCGCGGATCTCTTCGCGCCGCGTTCCAATGTAGACGGGGCGTGCATTATCTGGTACTGGGAACTCAGTCGCGCCCTGAATCGTGACCACGTTCTCACGCGCGGTGATCTGCAATTGGTCGGGCTTCATGCCGGGTAGGTAAACCTGCAGAATGTAGCTGTCGTTCGTTTCGTACAAATTCATGTCGGCCATCAGCGGCGTGGCGGCGGTGAGTGCGAGCGGGGCCGCGAAGGCGTCGCGCATCAACTGATTGATAGCATCGGTGAGGGGCATCGGGTTGCGCGGCGAGTAACGGGACATACCTGGATTCGACATCGTTCTCCCTCCCTAATGCGATGTGCGCGTGTCTGTGCCGATGTGTTGAGTGTACGTGGTATACCTGCATCTGTCTGTTCGCCACCGAACACTGGACGGAGATTCACCTTATGGGATGCGCCGGAGGGGGAGTAGGCATAATCTTAAGCCCCATCATGCGACCTCGAATGCCTCGACCATAGCCTGGACATACCCTGATGGGTGCTGACTTGCATAGAATGGCCGTGGCACACGATCTGCCGCCGACATACGGTATCGGCGTCGCTTCGTCCGGAGAGACCGGCCGCTCGGAATCAACATCAGCATCGGAGGGCCAGTATGGCTCAGCGGATTGCACTTCCCCCCTATTTCGACGATGCGCAGTCGCCCGAGGCCCTGCGGGATAAGCTGGGGAAGCTGGCCACAGGGCAAGAACGTGGCGTCGTCGCCATCGCCGTCTTCGACGATTGGAACGCGCTCACTGAGGTGAAGCCCATTCTACAGGCGTCCGGCATCCAGCTGTTCGGCCGCGTTTCCACCAACAAAGGCGCCGTCGAGCGCGACGTCTGTGCCGCGTTCATCGACGACTGGTTCAGGGCACACAGCGATCTCGATGGTATCTTTGTCGACGAGGGACCGCCAATCGATGCGCGGGCCCCAGAGCAGCCTGAGCCAGACTGGGTGTGGGACTACTACGGCGACGACAGCGGCGAGGGCATCTATGGCCACATCAAGCGCAAGAACCACGACGCTAAAGTGTTTCTCAACTGTCCCGGCTGTCGAGATGCAGCGGTCTTCGACGTGTGCGACATCGCAGAGGTGGTGGAGCAAGACTGCGCCAACTATGTGGTCAAGGCGTGGTGGACGGGCGCACATACACCGTGGTGGACGCAACCGCGCCCTGGAAAGGCGGTTGCGCATGTGGTCCGCTCATGCCCGGACGAGTGGTCCATGCGCGTAGCGGTCGGGCTCAGTAAGGCCCGCGGAGCCCAGTATGTCTATGTATACGACGACGGCTCGGCGCTCCACCCAGACCTTCCTGCCTACTGGAACGCTGAGACGGCTGCGGTAGCGGACACGCCTACAGAGCCGTGCCAACTCATCGCCGACGTTATCCCTGACATCACGCGCGCAATCGACGATCTCAGCGCCCGCATAGACCACGCGACCAGCGAAGAGGAAGCGCTGTTGATACAAGAGGTGGCGCGTCTGGCGGAGGAACGGGCGGAGGTGGAAGTAACCCTCAACGAGTGCCGAGAGGGCTGAATGGTCTGCTATGCTACAGTGGATGCGAGCTGGCGTTCGTAATTCGCGCGCAGCTATACCTCACTATCGCTATGCAGTAGCGGATCGCCGGCCTCTTTGAATCCAACTGGCTGGGTGCTGACCTGGCCATTCGTTTCAGTCAGTGGGATACCATGGTGGCGGCAGTAACGCGCTAGCGACTCGAACTCCGCATAGTAACCGCCAGTTGGCCGGTGCTCGTCCTCCATGAACCGCTCCACGCGCCCATTCGCCAGGTTCACGACCTTCTCGTTCGGCGCGATCATGGGCGCGAAGTAGACGTTAACGCCTGCATTCTGTAACTGGTGCGGCGTCTGGACACCGAGGTTGTTCTCCGCCCATTCAAATCGTTCCATGTGCCTCTCCGTTCCTTACACGGTATGGAGTCGTCGCGCTTGTCACGGCATCTCCGTGGGGTCACTGCACGAAATGTACCCGAATGCGCCTGGCCTCAGGTCGCCCGACCTCGACGGCAGGCACAACGTTTGCCTAACCGCCTACGGCGAGGGACGGTGAAAACCTCACAGGCAAACGTCGCCCGCCCCGAGGTTCACTGCATAACATGCCTCGCAGAGTTAATCAGGCGATCATATCTGTCCCGAATGAACCCGTAACACTCGCAGGTTGTGGCCTCCAACCCGGGCCGATCGATGATCGTGATCGCGCCGCGGCGGTAGGTGATCAACCCGGCATGCTGGAGCGATTCAGCAGCAAGAGACACGCTGGGTCGGCCAACACCAAGCATCCGTCCAAGCAACTCTTGGGTCAACTGGAACCGATCGGCCTGAACGCTATCGTCGATAGTCAGCAGCGACCTGCACAGGCGTTGCTTGAGCGAGTGGTGGCTATGGCAGGCTGCCCCTTGCGCGACCTGATCGAGGAATGCCTGCGTGTAGCGCAAGAGCAGAACTTCCAACGGCGCGCAGTTACGAGCCTCATGGCTGAGCGCGGTCGAGCGCATGCGGTATGCCGTACCTGGGACCTGGACTACCATCTCGAAGGGCTGCGCCCAGGTGCCCAAGAGTGCCGGCACGCCAGCCATGCCTTCGTTGCCCACCATGCCAAGCTCGGTGCTGCTGCCGTCTGCCAGGATGCTGACGAGCGAGAGGACTGCGGTGATAGGGAAATACACCATCCCGATGGGTACACCGCCTAGCTGAATGATCTGATCAGACTTTAGTTCGACTATCTGCATGATAGCGCGGAAGTGTTCTCGCACTGATTGGGGCAGGTGTGCCACGAGCTGGTTCTCGTCCAACTCCGAATGCCGCGGGTATTCGTCGATCACTGATGATCTTCTTTCTGTGGCTTCTTGCCACCGATCGTGCCACTCGCAATGTTTGCCCGATGCCCCCGCGACACCATCTAATTTGCAAACCCCACACACCTGGCAACCGCTGGTCGTGGTCTGATGGCCGTCGTGGCAGTAGGGAGGGATGCTCTTGTGTATTGACTGTGTCATCTGCAACGTCTACGTCAGTGCACTGCACTGCACGGATCATGCCGCGCTTGACCACTGGAGGACGATACGAGCGTCGACGCCCGACTGCTCGAAGGCGAAGTGACCTCCGCTCTGCCCAGATCTGCGCGCAGGGATCAGTCAGGCGGCAGGCATCGCTATGGCTCCGGAGTCTTGCCTAGGGCTCTGTGTGTTTCTGCCAGATGCGAAAACATTCGAAACTACGTGCACGTCATACACAAGCGCGCGTGCGACACGACAGCCGGCGGCCTTGTCGATCAGGTATGGTGCAGCAGTGCATGGGGTCGTTTACGAGCGGCGCGACGTGCGTCGGACGGACATTCGCCATGAACTCACCTGTCGAGTCTGCAGCCTGGCAGGTCAGTGGGCGGGAGGTGCACGTTTCGCATCTCACCAAGCTCTACTGGCCCGAGGTTGGCGTAAGCAAGGGTGACCTGTTGCGCTATTACCTGGCCATCGCTTCGGTGGCCATGCCGCACTTTCGCGATCGTCCCGCTACCATGCGCGTCTTTCCTGAGGGCGTGCTCGGCCCGTCCTTCTACCAGCGGGATCGCCCGGAGCATGCCCCGGACTGGCTGCGCACCGTAAACTACCACCCCAAGACAACCAAGAAATCATCGCACGTCAGCATCCTGACCCTAATCGATGATGCTGCTGGATTGATCTGGCTGGCCAATGCGGGCAGCATCGAGTTCCATCTCTGGAGCGCACGGCTACCCGACCTCAGTCGACCCGATCAGGCGATTTTTGACCTGGATCCTGGCGCTGTGGCGTCGTTCGTCGATGTCTGTCAGGCGGCTTTGCGGCTGCGCGAGGCGCTGGTGCGGGATGGGATGCGGAGCTACCCCAAGAGCAGTGGCGGTCGTGGGTTGCATGTGTATATGCCTCTGGCGCCTGAGCATACCTTCGAGCAGGTCCGGGCGTGGGTCAAGTCCGTGGCGGAGCGATTGGCCGCAGCCGATCCAGAGTTGTTGGCAGTCGCGCACGGTCCCACCCATCGGGGCAATCGAATTACAGTCGATTATGCGCAGAACAGCGTAGGCAGCAATACCGCAGCACCCTACACTGTGCGGGCTCAAAGAACCTATCCAGTCGTCTCTACACCTGTGAGGTGGGAGGAGATAGAAGCAGGCGTCGATCCATCTGCCTTCACCCCACAGGTCGTCCTCGAACGAGTGCGGCAGCACGGAGACCTCTTCGCACCCGCATCCAAGGGCGGACAGCACCTTCCCCAAATGTAAGCGGCGCGTTCGGCGCGTCTCCTCATTCTGTCCATTGTTCCCAATGCGGCAGAAGCCTTGGCATCCAGCTATGAGGTGTCTCGCCTCGCGCGCTTGGTCAGCCGCGCCAGTTCTAGCAACTCCTTCTCCGTCGTCGCATCCTCTGGGCGGCGGTCGTCGCGGATGCGCACAACGCGGGGAAAGCGCAATGCGTAGCCCGGCTCACGCCCCGACTTCCCTGCGGTATGCTGCGGGCTGCGGGTGATCCCGCCGGCAAGCACTTCGAGCACGACGCGAGGCTCGACCCACACATCTGGGGTGATAGTCGCCTCCACCTGGTGGGGCCGTTCCGGAAGGCGCGCCGCATCCAACTGTACGCGCAAGCGACGCCACTCGGCGTCGCTGAGTCCCGAGCCTACACGGGTCACGGTGCGAAAGCGATCTTGATCGGGATCGTAGACCGCGCTCAGGAGGGAGCCGATGCCAAGCGCGGCGCGCTTCCCTCGGCCCCGATCATACCCCACGACCACCAGGTCGAATGTGTCCACGAGCCCTATTCGGTACTCGGGCTTGAGCTTGACCCAATCGAAGCTCCGGCCACCTGCATGGTAGGGAGCATCAGGTCGCTTCGCCATGACCCCCTCCAGACCCTCACCCAACATCGCCAAGAAGAAACGCTCCAGCTCAGCCGGGTCACTGGTCTCACGCTGGGGCGTGATATGGAGAACTGGCTGCTCTGTGTCGTCAGGCTGCTCGTGGTCAGTCGCGAGAACTCGGTGCAGAAGCTGCGAGCGCTCGTACTGTGGCCATGGCGTGCTGTCTACGCCATCCGCCAGGAGCACATCGAAGACGAAGTAGCGCAGTGGAATGCTGCCAGCCATCTGCTCGACACTGTGCGTGCGCCGGCGACGGCTCGTCTCCTGAAAAGAGAGGAAGCGCCCCGTCTGCACATCGTACCCGATGGCTTCACCGTCGAGAATGATGCGTTGTGCCCGTACCTGACTGCGGACGGCCTGCGCGATCTCTGGAAAGCTAGCCGTCACATCTTCGAGCCGCCGGGTGAACAGCCAAATGCGATCCTCATCCTTTTGGGCCTGGAGGCGCAGACCATCATACTTGGGCTCGATGAGCGCGCTGCCCAGGCGCTCGATAATTGCCTGTGGCGAGGGGAGCCGCTCGGCGAGCTCAGAGAGCACCGGGTAACCGGGCGTGGGGTGCATCTGGTCCAGTGCATCCGCTCCATGCGAGAGGAGCGTAGCAGCAACGAGCCCCAGGTCTGCTGAAAGGCTGTAGGCCCGTGCAATACGAGCGCGGAGGGTGGTACTGCCAGCCGCGGCCACCGAGAGGGCATCCATGATCGTAGCATCCCCAATCTGCAAACGCAGCTTGCCCTGGATGATCCGCACCACATAGCGGGCTTCCAGGCCATCCAACTGCAGCAGCAGGGCGCGCAAACGTGCGACTTTCCGCGAGCGGCCGCCTGTGCCAGAGGCGGCCGCGATGCCGACAAGCTGATCATACACCTGCTGCACTGACAGAGTTCGGCCTCCAGATGTCATCGTGCTCGTGTCGGCGCGCGCACCATGTGATGCCAGCAGTTGCTCGGCCACCGTCCCAAGGTCGCCTTGCCGCTGGTACTCGCTCCACACCTCATCGACCGGGCGCCCAGTAGCATCCGCAATCGCCTGCGTAATGCCCCGCTCATCGATGCCCAGGTCTGGCGTCGCGAAAGGGGGGCCGAGACGCCCCTGCAGCAGATAGGGCAAAATGCGCGCATCCTGTGGCGCGCGCAGAAAGAGATCGGCCAGGATTCGCGTCACCTCACGCCGACCGGATGCTCTCTCAATCTGGCGAAAGGCCTGCGCAAGCTCGGCGAACTGGAGGTGCCCCTCGCGCGGGGTGGACTGGCTGCTCATATGCTGGTTCCTGTGGCGATGGGCCAACGCCGCTCCGCACCGACGCCCGTAGTGTCGATCGTGAATTGTCTCATTGTACTCGTTGGGGCGGTGTTTCGCTTCTAGGCGCGGCATATCCTCCGGTGGGTTCCGATAGGGGCTCTGTTCGCCAGTGAACAGACGGAAGCGCAACAGAGATTTACACTACTACCATGTGAGCCAGCCAGCATGCGGGCAAACGCCCTGGAGCCCGTAGGCAAGGCATACATGTGGCGGGGCCGGTGCTGTCAGCAGGGAGAAGCAAGGCCAGTCTCGGACCCGCGCTCCCATCGTTCATTTGCCGTCTGCATGGAGCCCCACAGCATCGGTGTTGATAGGCAGGACAGGAGGTAGCACCTATGTTATTGACAGGAAGCCATCTCCGAGCACTGGACGCCTTGTTAGCGAGCGTAGCCGCAGGCCAACAGGAGCACGTTGCGCGCGATGAAGATACCCTCCGTGTGCTCGAGCTTGAGGCGCTGGTCCACCGGGGCCTGGACCGGAACTACGCCCTGACAGATCAAGGCCGAGAGGCGGCACGGCTGCTGAACCGGATGCGCGAGCACGGTCTCCTTCCTCGCAGCGACCAAGTGGAACCAACATGGCGCTTTCTTGGCTCCGAGGTGCTGGCCGCCCTCGCAGCGGCGGAGCGCGCCGGGGAACAGGTCGGACCACTAACAGCGGACCTTTTGCAAACACGCGGTCTCGCCCAGGTCTCTCGTGATCCTGAGCGGAAGACTCGCTCCTTACACCTCACCTCCTACGGCACAGCCTGGCTGGATTTCGCGCGGCGCACCAGGCCACATATCGAGGTTACCGGCGACCTCGCCAATAGCATCCACGCCCTGCCTCCGGCTTACGCCGACCCGCACCGGCTCGGCATCCCACCCGGCCATGCCACCCAGCTTGAGGCGCTACGCTTCATCGTGTGGTCTGTCCCCGATCGCACCGTCTTCACCTTCACGGCCCTCGGGCAGGCGGTGTATACGGCGCTACGCATGGGGGGCTATCCAATCGCCGACATCGTCCTCGACGACGCGATCCTGACGCTGCTAGCGACGATCGCGGAGAAGGGTGCTGGCGCGCTCCAGCCTGAGCAGCTTGCGCGAGTGCAAATGCTGGGCTATGCCGGCGCGGACGGCTCGCTAACTCCCGCTGGCGAAGCCGCACTGCTTGCCCGGCGGCACCGCGATACGACGCCATCGCGGCCACCCGCCACCTTCACGATCAACCGGCACGAAGCCGAGTTGCTCGACTCGGTGCGGCGACTCTCTGAGAGAAACGAGCCTACGACGAAAGACGCCCTGCACACGATGTTCGTCGACGATCTGGAGCGACGCTTCCAGGCCTTCGTGGGGAAGTATGGCCGGAAAATCAGGGAGGTGCCGGCGCGGAAACGCCAGGAGGAAGAGATGCTGGCGGAGATGCGTGACCGCGATCGCGCCTTCGGCAGCCTGGCGGTTCTCGACGAGTGGTTGGTTCATCTGGAGTCCTTCGATCTGCTGCACGGCCAGGGTGAAGGCAATGTGACCGTCTACCGGCTTACTCCCCATGGCCTGCGCGTCGTCGAGATGCAGGGTGCTACGCCACATACCATTACTGGCATGGCCGTCAAGGCGATCGAGATCACGAAGGTGGCCAGCGACTTCTACGCGCTCGCCGCAGCCTGGGTAGATCGGGCACGCGAAGAGGAGCTCATCGGGCCGTCTGGGATTACGCAGGCTGGGCGCTTCTACGCCTGGTTAGCAGAGCATGCCAAGCGCTGGCCAGCGCTGACCCGCCGGGAGGCCCAAACGCTCCTCGATCTGCCCCAGGTCACGCAGCCCAGCACGGTCGATGAGGAAAGTGGGCAAGCAAACATTCTGGACAGGCTCGAGGCGCGCGGCCTGGTCGAACGGCTCGTAGATGGCCAGGTCGTGCGAACCGAGCTCGGCGACCTACTCGCGAAGGCCGTTGCCGGCGCACTCGAGCTCGCCTATCCCGTAACTCCCGCGATCGTCCGCCTGCTGCTTGCTGTGCGCCAAGTCGGCGAGAGCCTGTACGTGAAGGAGGAAAAGGTGCGCATTCCGCCGAAGCAGTGGGACGAGGTGCAACGCCTGACGGGCCTCGGTCCAGACGAGTTCCAGGAGACGGTGCAACTAGCGAGGCTCGGGAACTATCTCGGCAAAGCCAATCTCACTGAGGCAGGCAAAGAGGTGCTCGAGGTACTGGCAAAGGGAAGTGCCGGGGCATAGTGGCCGATGCACAGAGCCGCTGGATGCAACGCATCGGCAGGAGCAGGCGCATCTTGATGTCACACGCTTGGCGTGGCGCTATGGACGGTGTTTGGTCGAAAGGCAGTGGGAGGTAGGCAGCACATGATACTCGCGCAGGCGTCCAGCCAAGGTCCGAGCATCGGTGACCTGATCTGGATCATCATTCTCCTTTCGGCGTTCCAGCCCGCACTGCAGCGGTATGTCCTCACCATGCGGCGCCTTCGCCTGCTCCGGCGGATCGAGCACCAGCGGGGCACGCGGGTGATCGCCCTGATCCATCGGCAGGAGACGATGGGCCTGCTCGGCTTTCCTATCCTGCGCTACCTCGATATCCAAGACTCCGAGGAGGTGCTGCGCGCCATCCGTTTGACACCGCCGGAGATGCCCCTCGACATCATCCTGCACACGCCCGGGGGCCTCGTCCTGGCAGCTGATCAGATTGCGGAGGCGCTGAGCCACCATCCCGGGCGCGTCACTGCCATGGTGCCACATTACGCCATGTCCGGGGGAACGCTGATCTCCCTAGCCGCGGATGAGATTCTGATGGCTCCCAGCGCGGTGCTCGGCCCGGTGGACCCGCAGCTCGGCCAGTACCCGGCCGCATCGATCCTGGCAGCCGTGGGCCGGAAGCCAGTGGCGGAGGTCAATGATCGCACACTCATCCTCGCCGATATTGCGGGCAAGGCGATGCGGCAGATCGATGCGGCTGTGCAGCAGATCCTGCAGGCCAACGGGATGACCGCCGAGCAGGCGAAGGTCATCTCTGAGCAGCTGAGCACGGGGAAGTGGACGCACGATTACCCGCTCGGCCTGGCCACACTCAAGGCACTTGGGCTGCCGGTCAGCGATGGTCTACCAAACAGCGTATTCGACCTGATGGCGCTCTACCCCCAGCCAATGCGCGGTGAGCCTTCAGTCCAGTACATTCCAGCACCCTACACGCGGCAGACAGGACAGTCCGAGCGTACGTCGGTTGACGACCATTAAAAGGTGCTGTAGTACAAAGCCTAGTGCCTGTTGGAAATTCTACGTCCGTGCTACAACTCGTGCGCCACTCTCGTCGGTGCCGTCGTGTGGCACCTGCAGGTAGGCATGGTAGATTCGTAGCCATACAACCCGGCAGCGCTCTCACGCGCGATCGTTCTTGGTGAGGAGCGGAAACAACCACCAGGCGGCAGCGATCAGCGCACCCACTGCCACCGCAGCCAAGATCGAGGGCAAGCCACCGAAAACCTGCGATACCACGAGCTGGGTGCCCAGGATCAATGCGAGCGAGAAAGGCACGAGTCCGATGATAATCACGCGTGTCGCCAGCGCGTGGAAGCGTGCGCGGTCGTAGAGCGGCCATCCGAGGCGGTGCTGTGCGGCGGGCGCGCTGAAGAGGATCAGGCTGCTCAACGAGCAGGCGAACGTCACGAGGTAGAGCTGCTGCTCCGTCCGCTCGATCTTGGCAAAGCCCTGGTAGAAGGGCAGGACGATCAAGAAGCCCGTCAGCACTTGGACCCCTTGCAGGAGTACGCGCAACTCCTGCAGCAAAGACTCCAAGCCGCTTGACCGATCCGTGCCCGACCCCGGAGACTCCGGCGCATCCCTCTCTGGCTCCAACTGGTAGTCAGTGGGCGTTCCAGGCGCCTGATCCAGCATATCACTGGTTCCGTGCATCAGGTCTCACCTGTCTTGCTTCCCTGATCAGCTGCTTTGCATGGTCCACTGCTCGTTCGTTCAGTCTTTTGCCATCGGTCCATCTGGCCTCCACAGCGCTCAAAGCCCCTTTATCGATTTCGGCCGGCTGCTTCAGCCGGCCGATTCACGATAACGCCGATACCCGCCTTGTCAGGTGCGGCTACGTCCGTTCCGCTTCGATTGGTCTCACTGGTGTTCTGCATTCTGTTAGCTGTGGGCGTGCTCTGGCGCATCGTAGGTGTTGCCACCGGTCGAACGGAGCAGGCCCTGCCTCTCCGCGTATTGGAGCGCACGAGAGAAGCGGCGCGGCCCCCAGAGACGTCCGCCCACACGCTCCCGCAGCTCGTCGCGGGACACAGGACCTTGTTGATCCCACGCCGCGCGGCCGATCGCTTCGGCTTCGCGCTGCACGTCGGTGTCGGCACCGTGCACCGAAAGCTGCGGCATCGGTGCCCACGTACCCATGCCTTCCTTGCTGAAGCCAACTGTGCCCGCTTCAGCAGCCGAGAGCGGTGGCGCGACGCTCTCGAGCGAGCGGCGCTCGGCGTTCACACCAAACTTGAGCTCAACCAGTCCCGCGGCGATCATCAAGGCTGCACCTAGTAGGTAACCGTAGACAACATTAATCGGACGGCCCGAGCCGATCAACGCGCCGAAGAGCAGCGGCGCGAAGGTTCCACCGACGAGAGTGCCAATCGCGTAGAAGAACGCGATGGCCATGGCGCGCGTCTCCAACGGGAAGACCTCGCTGACCGTGAGGTAGGCTGAGCTTGCTCCCGCCGAGGCGAAGAAGAAGATCACACACCAGCAGAGCGTCTGCGTGACGGCGTTGAGCACACCTGCCTGGAAAAGCCATCCCGTGATCGCCAGCAAAACGCCGGAGATGACATATGTGAAGGTGATCATAGGCCGCCGACCGATGGTGTCGAACAGGCGCCCCAGGGTCCATGTACCGAGGACGTTGCCGATGGCGAACGGGATAAGATATAGCCCAACGTTGCCCGACGGCACATGGTAGAACTTGGTAAGTACGAGCGCGTAGGTGAAGAAGACCGCGTTGTAGAGGAAAGCCTGGCCGACCATGAGGGAGAACCCCAGGAGCGAGCGCTGAGGGTACTGCTTGAGCATGGTCTTGGCGACCTCCACGATGCTGATCGGGCCGCGCGGTCGGATGGCGATCGGCGGGCCGGGGTCCGGCAGCCTCATGAGACCAGTATCCTCCTGCACCTTGCGCTCGATCTCCCGCACGATGGCCTCCGCCTCATCGACCCGACCGTGTATCATGAGCCAGCGTGGGCTCTCGGGGAGCTCGCGACGCATCCACAGGACAACGACGCCCAGAAGTGCGCCGAGGCCGAAGCACAGGCGCCAGCCGATGCTGTGGGGAATCAGTGCTGGGTTGAGCAAGACGACCGTGAGCGCGGCCCCGACTGCGGTTCCGAGCCACCAGCTTCCGTTGATGGCAAGGTCTGTCCAACCGCGGACGCGGGCGGGGATGAGCTCGTCAATGGCAGAATTGATGGCCGAATACTCGCCGCCAATGCCCATGCCGGTGAAGAAGCGGAAGATTGCGAACATGACAAAGTTGACGGAAAAGGCGGTTAGCACCGTCGCGATCAGATAGAGCCCCAGGGTGAACATGAAGAGCCGCTTGCGCCCCCAACGATCGGCCAAATGGCCAAAGAGGAGCGCTCCCCCCACCGCGCCGATGAGGTATGCCGTGCCCGCAGCGCCCACCTGCGCGTCGCTGAGGCTGAGAGTATGCGGTTCCGTCAGCACGCTGCCGATGGCGCCGACGATGGTGACCTCGAGGCCGTCGAGGACCCAGGTGATGCCCAGCCCGATCACGACCAGCAAGTGCCAGCGAGACCACGGCAGGCGGTCCATGCGACCAGGAATGTTGGTTAAGACGATGTTGTCGCGCGCCCCTTTGTTTACGGAGGCACTGTCTCCTGTCCTGTTGCTCGGAGCTCTACCATCGTATGGGGGGGTCGCTCCGGCCGCCATAGCGTTCTGACCGTCACTGCTCATCGTTGCACACTCCTTCTTGGTACGCTCGCCGAGATCCTGCCTGACTGCAAAGCTTGCCACATCGATGTCAGGTTCAGCCGCGATAGCAAGTCAGTCGCTGTTTTTGGTCATCTGCTACCTCTTTCTTGGGCACATGGCGAGTCACGCTAGCGCCGAGATGAGATGCGCCTTTCGGGTACCCGTGCCTGTTGATCAGAGTTCTCCAACCTAATTCAATTTAGATAGAGTGTAGGGTATCTGGTTCGTGTGTGTCTGTTCACCAGCGAACAGAACCGCTTGTGTTTCGTGGAACTCTGGTATGGTCGGTATGAGTTGGAAGACCAGCAGACATACAGTGATGTGGGGACAGGGCGGCAGGGTGGTATGGAATATGCAGGCATTTCCTGGGCTGAGCGGCAGCAAAGCGGAGGGCCTCCTTGCACTCCGTGCGCTGCATTATACTGAGCGCTTTCTCCGCGAGACTATTCTCGCACAATTATTCGCCAGCCGGGATCCATTAGCCGTAATGCGACGTGTCAAACTGGTAGCTCTGACCCCGCTGCTGCTCGATGCGCTCATGCAGTCCTAAGGTGATAGTGCATCCTTTATGTGACTGGACCATAGTCTACTGGCTTTGGCCAAACACACAGAAACCATTGCCGGAGTGCTGCTGAGCGCTTCTCGGGCCGACTCAAGGCAGGTGCAATCTGCGGCCAACATGATTGGTGGCGCACAAATAGTCCGGCCGTGCCGATACAGGCGACGCGGCAGAGAGGGGCAGCGTTTGGCGGTGGCGGGCGGGGGTCCGTGGTCCACTTGCCGGCACAGGACGGGACAGGAAGCGGAGGGAAAGACGTAGGAGGACTCATATGGCATGGGTATTGGTTACCGGTGAGGACGCCGTGCTCTACCAGAACGTTCTGAGGGTAGTGCGACCGTCCGGCTATGATGTGATAGCGGCGCCCGATGGTGCCATTGCCTTGCAGCTGTTAGTGGACAGCGCACATGAGATGATTGTGCTCCTCCGGCTCCAGATGGGACAGATGGATGCCGCTGATTTCCTGGCCACTGTCGAGGCGGATTCTAGCTCACGGTTGCGCTGGCGCCATGCTTACATCCTGCTGCATGGGGAGCCTGGCAACCTACCCATTGAGGTTGAGCAGCGCGTCGCCCGGCTGGGGGTGTGGGTGGTGGCATCGCCGGGCGATACCACCGATGTCGAAGACTGGGCTGATCTGCTCGACACCCTTGCCCTGGCTGCGCGCCAACTGCCGTCGAGCCGGTTGTCTTCGTCTGGTGGCGGCCCCAAATCCTCGTAGGGAGGCTGAAGCATGACGCGAGGGAACAGGCAGGCTCATCTCCGCGTACACCCGATGGGCTAAAGGATGGGTGGAGCGCTGGACAGCAGCAAGCGCGGCCCAGCCATGGAGACATCGGCAACCACTTATCAGATGGTGCCATCAGACATCATAGTATGCCCAAGGAGGTGTCCTGACGGCATATGGTTGTCTCAGCCGAACGTGAGTACGGCGCGACTCGTGAGTACAGGCCGACGCCCCTTGGCCCTCTCGGTTCGGCGTTGCGCTCTAGGTTCCGAGGTCTTCGCTAGCGATGCCCCGCGCCTAGTCAAGGAGACATGTCGTGCAACAGCCGCCACATGTGCCCAGGGCATCCAGGGCACGTTTGCGCGGATTCGGCCGTAGCATCCGCTGGCTCGAAGCGTCCGAATCCGTGATCTATCTACTTGTCGGCGGCTGCTTTCTGGGGGTAGCCTTCCTCTCCCTGGTCTACGGCATCATCAGCTTTGGAGGAGCGGTCGCCGCATTGCTGCATTCCGGGATGCTGGAGCGCGGGAACATCGGTGTCGGCGCCAACGCGATCATCTCGTTCGTCAGCGATCTGCTACTCACTCTCATCATCCTGGAGGTCATGAGCACCGTCGTGCGCTACCTCCAGGTGCGGGCAACCAGCCTCAAGCCATTCCTCATCATCGGCATCATCTCCGCCACCCGCAGCATCCTGGCAGTCGGTGCGCGGCTCTCTCTAGGCCCCGTTCAGCAGTTGAACGTCACCGAGTTCCGCGGGGAGATGATCGAGTTGGTGGTCAATGCCGCCGTGATCGTCGCTCTGGGTGTGACACTCCGCCTCATCGGTAGTCTTGCCGATGAGCAGTTGGAGGACGATGAGGTGTCTGCCGATTAGATCACCGGCATACTGCCGCCGCTGGGCCAGCGATTCACCGTAGCGCGCCCGGCGCTCCCGATGCGTGCCGTTCGGTTGATGGGGTGGCACAGTCAGCGCGATCGCTGGGCGTGCGAGGACGCGCAGTGGCACAAGCCATGATGCATGCGCATGGTCTCGCGCCTGAACGACCTGTCGCTGTGCTGGCCGTGCCCCCAGTGGTTGAGGTCAGACCATCAGCGGTTCTGTTCGTGAGTGAACAGAGGCCATCATCTATCTGGCGGTGGCGGGACTGGTGCTCGGGCGAGGAAGTCTCGATACCAGTAGCCGCTGTCCTTGATGATGCGCCGCTGTGTGGTGTAATCGACATAGACGACACCGAAGCGCTTCGCGTAACCTTCCGCCCACTCGAAGTTATCCATAAGAGACCAGGCGAAATAACCTTGCATGGGCACACCTTGCTCGATGGCGTGGGCGATGGCTTCGATGTGAGTGACTAGATAATGCTTGCGTTCGGGATCGCGAATGCGGTCTCCACCATCCCACTCATCGTCATAGGCAGAGCCGTTCTCGGTGACAAACAGAGCGTGAGGAGAATAATCGCGATGCACACGCAACAAGAGGTCGGTTAACCCCTGTGGGAACACCTCCCAGTTCATCGCGGAATAAGACGCTCCCGGCACAGCATCGACCTGCTTGAAGGATCCAGGATCGTCGGGGGTGCCGCTCACGAGCAAGCGCGTGTAGTAGTTGATCCCCAGGAAGTCGGTTGGCGCTGAAATGATCGCCAGATCTCCCTCCTGGATTGGCGGCGGTGCAACGTGCTGCTCGGCGAACAGCGTATCTGGATACTTCCCATGGAAAATGGGGTCGAGCAACCAGCGATTCCTGAATTGATCCAGGCGCGTAACGGCTACCAGTGTCTCGGGACGGTCATCGTTGCCATAGACTGGAGAAAGATCAAGGGTGATGCCAACCGACGCACCTGGTACGATCTGCCGGATGCGCTGCACCGCAAGTCCATGCCCAAGCAGCAGATGGTGGGCCGCGATGAAAGCCGCTTGCGGATCGCGCATGCCCGGTGCATGTTGGCCGATTCCATATCCCAGGTATGCAGCGCAGTATGGCTCGTTGACCGTAATCCAGCGCTTGACGCGATCCCCCAACTGCCTGGCTACTGTGTCAGCATACTCGGCGAAGGCAAAGGCCGTGCTGCGGCTCAGCCATCCGCCGCGTTCGTGTAAGCTCAGTGGTAGATCCCAGTGATAGAGCGTCAACAAGGGTGTTATCCCATGCTCTAAGAGCGTATCTACCAGGCGGTCGTAGAACGCGAGACCGAGTGGATTGGCGGCTCCCGTTCCATCGGGAAGGATGCGCGGCCAGGCGACGGAGAAGCGATACGACCGGATACCGAGTTGAGCCATCAGCGCGACATCCTCGCGCATGCGGTGATAATGATCGGCCCCAGGCTCGCCGTTCTGCCCCTGATACACCGCGCCCGGTATCGTCGCGAACCTATCCCAGATGCATTGGCTGCGTCCGTCCTCATGCGTGGCGCCTTCGATTTGATACGCCGAGGTTGCCGCGCCCCACAGGAAGTCGGATGGAAAGCAGGCCACAAGCGATGGATCGACGTCGCTTCGCAACTCGATCATGTCGCCAATCGTCATGAATATCTCCCCTACATGTGTTCATTTTGCGTAGTGGCGTGAGAGGTGTCGTCCGCTCCCCCATAAAGGAAGCAATGGGTGGAATGCCCGCTACCAAGCTCAGTGCGCGTAGGAAATCGCTGGCGACAGATTGGCATGACATGCGGGCAGCGCGGGTGAAAGCGGCAACCAGCCGGAGGATCGATGAGGCTTGGTGGCTCGCCCCTGGCTGGCAAATCGACGATGCCCCTGCGTCGCCCAGCGACGATACGAGCGGGATCCGGCGCCGCGGAAAGTAACAACTGCGTATACGGGTGTTTCGGCGTCTGCATGATCGTTTCTGCCGGCCCGCGCTCGACCAGCTGGCCAGCATACATGACGAGAATTTCATCGGCAAAATAACGCGCACTTGCGATGTCGTGGGTGATGAATAACAGCGCCAGTCGCTCTTCATCCTTGATGTCCGCCAGCAGGTTCAGCATATCCAGCCGGATCGAGACGTCGAGCATCGACACTGGCTCATCCGCCAGCAGCACACTCGGTCGCACCGCCAGTGCCCGCGCGATTGCGATGCGCTGGCGCTGTCCCCCACTCAGCTCGTGCGGGAACTTCTCGATGAAGTGCTCGGCGGGCATGAGATTGACCCGTCGTAGGAGATCGAGGATCTGCTGACGCTCGTCGTTGCGAGAGTGGACATAGCCAAAGATGTGCAGCGGACGCGCTAGATGGTAGCGAACGGTATGCACAGGATTGAGTGATCCGAACGGATCCTGAAAAACCAGTTGCACGTGGCGATGATACGATTTTGGTACACGCCGACTCAGATCGATAGTGGCGCCTTGAAACTTGATAGTGCCGCTCGTTGCCGGGTACATGCCTGCCAGGACACGCGCGACGGTCGTTTTCCCGCTGCCGCTCTCCCCGACAAGCGCGGCTACCTTGCCCGGATACAGTGCAAGATCCAGCGGCTCCACAGCTTTGACCGTCCCGCTCCGTCCCAGCATGCTGCTCCTGACAGTAAACGTCTTGCGCAGTGCCTCTGCCTCCAAAATGGGGGATGCGCCGCCCTGGATAAAGGGTACACTCGGGGATGCGCTCATTGTGGGTCTCCTACAGGGGATGCCAACTGGCTGCGCTGCGAATTCGTCGCCATAGAGGGATCTACGGACGCTGGTGGCTTGCTGGGGTTGTAGGCTGGATCATACAGGTGACAGGCCACCGTACGCCCCATGTCGGTGTCGTCGGGCGCGCGCAAGACAGGAGTCACCGTTCCACAAGTATCAAACGCAAAGGCACAGCGGGGCGCGAATGGGCATCCTGCTGGTAAGGAGCGCAGATCGGGCGGATGGCCCGGGATACCCAGCATTTTCTTCTTTTCACTATGGAGATCCGGAAAGGAATGTATCAAGCCGTAGGAATAGGGATGATACGGATGTGTGATCACCTGTTCCTGATCGGCCCGCTCCACCAGGCGACCGGCATACATGATTGCCACATGATTGCTGATCTCCAATAATAGCGAGAGGTCGTGGGTGATGAAAATCACCGAGAATCCAAACTTCTCCTGCAACATCTTGATTTCGTTGAGGATCTCGCGTTGCACCACCACATCGAGGGCTGTGGTTGGCTCGTCCATGATGATGAGCTCGGGATTCAGGGCCAGCGCGATAGCGATGATCGCGCGCTGGCGCATGCCGCCGCTCAGCTGATGCGGAAAGCTGCTGAGTCGATCAGGCGAAATGCCAACCAAACGTATAAGCTCTAACGCGCGCTCGTGACGCTGGCGCGCGCTGGTGGTGGGATCATGCGCCTTAATGACATCGGTGATCTGCGCCTCGATGGTGAGCACCGGATTCAGCGCGTTCATCGCGCTTTGAAAGACAATCGACAGCTTTCGCCACCGGAACTGCTGCAATTCTTCTGGCTGCAACTCCAGCACATCGACGCTCTCACCAAACATCTCCGCCTCTTGCGGGCTTTGTCGATCCGGCTGAAAGTTGAAGGTAATCTCGCCTTTCGTAATCTTCGCAGGAAACTTGAGCAGCCGCGCAAGAGCGAAGGCCACAGTCGATTTGCCACTACCGCTCTCGCCTGCCAGGCCGAAGATCTCGCCACGCTTGACCGTGAAAGAGACGTTGTCGACCGCGTGGACGGTGCCCGAGTCAGAGGCGTAGTCAACACTCAAATTGCGAACTTCGAGGATGTTCTCACTCACCATGTTGTTGCACCGCCCTCTGCACGTACTTCTTGGGGAAGAGCATGGGGAATAGCGACGCGAGCCGCGAGAGCCTCGCCGGCTTCTCAATCGGGATCGACCTTAGGCGCGGATTGACGATGGAGTCGATACCATAGTTGATAAGTGTCAACGACGCGCAGAGCAGCGCGATACACGCACCCGGCGGTATGTACCATGACCACTGACCTCCCAGCAAGGCATCGTTATTCTGAGCCCAATAGAGCATTGTCCCCCAGCTCACCTGACTCAGATCACTCAACCCTAGGAATTCCAGCGTGGCCTCTGTGAGAATCGCCGAGATTGTGGCGAAGATGAAATTCGTCGTAATAATCGCTCCCATGTTGGGCACGATCTCAAAAAATATCAGGCGAAAAGGACTCTCGCCGCCGACCCGTGCCGCTTGCACATAGTCTCGTTGCCGCAAGGTCAGGGTGATCGAGCGCATCACACGCGCTCCCCAGGCCCATCCGGTAAGAGTGATGACAATGACAACCGTTGCGGGGCCTCGACCAGTCGGTACAAGCGCGGCCAGCACAATGATCAAAGGAAGTTGCGGGATCACCAGGAACACATTTGACACCAGCGACAACAACTCATCAATCCATCCGCCGAAGTAGCCGCCCGTCACTCCAATGATGATCGCTACGAGAGTTGTCAGCAGCCCGCAGGTGAAGCCGATCAGCACAGACAGACGTGTGCCGTCGACAAGTTGGCGGAAGATGTCCTGGCCAATGGTTGTCGTTCCCAGCCAATGCTGTGGTGAGGGCGGAAGATTGCCGAACGGTGTAGTCGCGTTCGGATTTCCCGGCACCAGCAGTGGCCCAAAGAGCGCAATCAAGACAAAGAACCCAAGGATCGCCAATCCCACGCGCATTGCTCCAGATCTGGGCAATGCAATCAGCCTGGCTCTAGCCTTTGCGGTGGGCCTACTGATCACTGATTGCGAAGGATTGGGGGCAAACGAATTCAGCGTCGCCATCGTCGTTATCCCCTCTCATCCCGGACGCGCGGATCAAGGAGCGCATACACGATATCCGCGAGGAAATTCGCCAGTAACACGGCGACCGCAATGAAGAGGAAAATCCCCTCGATCAGCGGATAATCTTCATTGAAGACCGCCTGAATGCTGAGGAAGCCAAGGCCCGGGTATGAGAAAACAAATTCGATCAGAAACTGCCCGCCAATGATGAATCCCAGCGCGTTCGCAAAGCTTGCGACCTGCGGCAGAACCGCATTGCGGGCAGCGTAGGTAAACATGATGCGTCGCTCTGGCAAACCTTTGGCTTCCGCCATCACCACATGGTCTTCGGCCAGTGTATTGAGCATGGCGTTGCGCATACCTACCATCCATCCGCCGATGGTGACGAGAACGAGTGTCGTCGCCGGTAAGACGGCATGGCGGAAAACGTCCATGTAGTAATCAAAATTCTTTACTGACGGATCGGTATCGATGCTTATCGCGCCAAATACAGGGAACCAATGCAGCTTCAAGCCGATGAAATATATCAAGATTAAGCCGACCCAGAACGCCGGGATCGATTGAATGAATACCAGGACAGGCGGAAGGAACCGATCTAAGGCTAACCCCCGGCGCCATGCGGCGATGGTACCGAGCAAAGTGCCCAATCCAGCACTGATTAGCAGGGCAATGCCGAGCAGATTGATCGTCCAAAAGACGCTCTGCCCTAGAATGCTACTCACGCTGGCAGGATAGTAGTCAAATGAGACCCCAAGATTACCATGTGCCAGATTGCCGAGGTACGTCAGGTATTGCTTCCAGAGCGGGTCGCTGCTGAGTCCGAGCTGCGCCCGCAGTGCGTTGATGGCAGACGGTGGGAGCCGCCCCTGATTGCGCGCGATGATCGCGTCAATCGGATCTCCCGGCATCAAGCGCGGCAAAAGGAAATTCATCGTAACCGCGACCCAAAGCGCGACCACGTAGAAACCAAGCCGGCGAAGGAAGTACCTCATTGTGCTATTTCCCAATCATGGCTTCGCTCTGCGAACGGCAACCGATGTCTGCCTTCAGCCATGGGTAACCCGCGCTGATGACAAAGATGACAACTACATAGACGAGTGATACACGATAGCGTGCGAGGAAGGAGAGGCAGATAGCCAGGGGAAGGCTACCTGCCTCGGATGCTCCCCTATGCCGCCACTATGGCATTAGTGGGAAGGTGTCAGGCTCAGCACGACGCGTCCGTCCTCAGGATGCTGGTACGGAGCACCAGACTCGTAGTAGTTGTCAGCCGTCGGCCAACCGGTAGCGTGCGACGTGCGATACTCGTAGGCCGCAAAGTTCTCGTAGAGAACGATGACCGGCAGCTGCTCGACCATGGCCTTCTGGACGGGGGTGAGTGCCGCTACCTTATCGGCGTCACTGGTTGCCGTCGTGAAGTTTTGCAGCCCGGTATCAACAGCTGGATCGCTGAAGTGTTCCCAGTTCGTGGGATTGCCTATATTGACGCTGTCCAGTAGCGAGAAGTACGGATAGTATGGGCTGGGACCCTGGTTGGTCCAGTGGATCGCCGCATCATAACTACCCTTCTGCAGTGCGCTGTAATAGTCGGCGAACTGGGTTTGATTGGCCTTCACTGTCAGCCCCAGCGCGTTGAGGTTCTGTACGATGATGTCGACGATTTGGTCCCAATCCGTCCAACCCGACACGACATTGATGTTGAACGTGATGGGCTTGCCATCTTTGCCCAGATACTTCCCAGAGGAATTCTTCTGGTAGCCGGCGGCGTTCAACATCTGCTGCGCAGCCGAAACGTTGCCGGAAGGCGCGTCGGCGGAGCCGAACTGCAGGCTAGCATACTGGGGCGCGACGAATTTCTGGTTGGCGGGAACCAGTACGCCGGTTGGGCTGGCGGGAGAGCCCAGACCCCATGACCCCTGGCTGACGATGCTATTCCGATCGATTGCCGCACTCACTGCTTTGCGGAAAGCCAGATCGCTGAACGGCGCCTTCTTCAGGTTCAGGTACAGCCCGACCACGTTGGTAGCTGCATAGTAGTAGTGGTTGTCGGCGTTGCCAGATGCCCATTGCTTGATGTTCGGGTAGGCGACTCCTGCCCAGTCGATCTGACTGTCGTTGAGGACTACCTCGGCGCTGGTGTTGGAGCTGAACGCCGGGTATTTCAGCGTCTTGATCGTGGGTTTACCTGGCTGCCAGTAGTGGGGATTGGCCGTCATTGTGTACACTGACGGCGAGAAGTTCGACAGCACATATGGTCCGGTGCCAACGGGCGTGGAGTTGAGATCCTTCGACGGATCTGAGAGCTTACTAAAGGTGTGCTGCGCTACGATGGGCGTCTGCGCGGCAAAGTACCATTCAAACACCGACGCGTTCTGGTTGAACGTCATGGTGACTGTGCTGGAATCTGGAGCGCTCACCGAGTTGAACAGCGTCTTGCCCGTTGTAGCATTCTTGATCCAGAAGCCGTTCGAATCCAGGGCTGAATACTGCTTCAGCAGATTGAAGGTGTACAACACGTCGGCAGAGCTGAACGCTTGACCGTCGCTCCATTTCACATCGGTGCGTAGCTTAAAAGTGATCGAGGTAAAATCACTATTCCACGTCGCCGAGGTAGCCAGCCACGGCTTAGGCGGAGTGCCGTCAAGGCGGTTCTGCGCCATGAGCGGCTCATAAATCATACCGAACGTGCCGTCGTTGGTCGCGTTGACCAACAGGGGGTTGAAGTTCGCCGGGAAGTTGCCCTTAGGCGAGGGAACGATGGTCAGTGTGCCCGATGGGCCACTCTGAGTGCTGCTGCTGCCACCGCAAGCCGCAAGCGCAAGCGTGAGAAGCAGTGCGCCGGCCAGCATCACAGCGGTGACGCGACGATGCGGAGATACCATGAAGAGCCTCCTCCGATGGACAGATTGATCAACCATTGATCGACGGGACGCCGCAAGGGATTGGGGCTGGGAAACTCTAACGTGCGCCTCACTTCCAGAACATCGACGCCGTTCGCTGGCGGCGCCATTTGTACAAGTATGTGGCGAGCTTGCCATGCCCACCAACATGCAACGTGTTCGACGCGTACCTACCTGACCATGAGCGCGTGGAACGAGATCACATCTCGCTGGCTTGTCCTGCAAAAGCGACTTACAGGTGTGAGCCAGAAGACTCGCGGACAACGAGGGTTGACGATAATTGGACCCGAATGGGGGGCATGCCTGTCAGCACTTGCGGCAGACTACTACTCAGGCTTGTAGATGGTCGAGAATAAGCAACCAGGCGCGGTGAATCAATAAGCGACAACAACAGCTCGATGCCCTGTCGGCCCATCTCAAAGAGAGGTTGCCGGATTGTTGTGAGCGCCGGGCGCACATGGGCGGAAGGGGTAATGTCGTCGAATCCGACAATTGCAAGATCTCTGGGCAGGTGCAAACCAACTTCCTCCGCAGCGTCCAGCACCCCGTACGCCATCTCATCGTTGCCCGCAAAAATTGCTGTCGGATGCTCTGCCTTGGTCAGCAGCTCAAGACCGGCCACACGGCCAGAGGGCTGCTTGAAGTCGCCCCGCGTGAGCCACTCCGGATCAGGCGTTATGCCAGCTTCGAGGAGAGCGTCGCAATAGCCGCGATAGCGGTCCAGCGACACCTGATAGTGTGATGGTCCCTGGATGTGCCCAATTCGCGTGTGACCGAGGGCGAGCAAGTGCCGCACTGCGGCATACGCGCCAGCGCGGTTATCGGTGCCGACCCACGGCACCTCACCCGGTTGCCCCTGGTCGTCAATCATGACGACAGGAAAACCCTGGTCATGCAGATCTTTCAAGTGCTCCGCCGCCTCACCAGGAAATACCGCGAGGAGTCCCGAGGTCAATCTGGCTGCCAGGATACGATCGATGATGGCGCTACAATCCTGGTTCTTGCTCATGCTGTAGAGCACAACCCCATACGAGCTCGATTCCACTCCCTCACCTACGCCGAGCATGATCTGGGGCATGAGCGGCCATGTGAGGGAGGGGACCAATACTCCAACAAGCCGAGGACGCCCACCAGCAAGCCCCGCGGCGGCAACGTTGGGAACGTATTCGTGCTCATCCATGATCCGCAAGACCCGCTCGCGCGTTATCGCATCAACGTCTGGCTTTTGATTGATGACGCGCGAAACCGTCGCCTTCGACACACCCGCCAGGCGGGCGATGTCTTGTATGGTAATGCGGTCTGCCATCATGGTCCTC